>SUVK01000008.1 GCA_015062055.1 Akkermansiaceae bacterium | reverse complement strand
TCGACGCATCTTTAAAGGCAAATCAGCACGCCACATGGCACGAACAGAAAAGCTCCATTTTCTCAAAATTGCAGCGTAAATTGAAGAAAAATCACTTACTGTCGCATTTGGTCTTGCAATTCAGCGCTACTTTGCAGCAGCGGCTTTTGAAAACTGATATGGCGAGTTTTATTTGCGCCGACGGCGAGCAGCTAATGCAGCCAAGGCCAGCAGGCTCAGTGTCGCGGTTGTGGGCTCGGGTATACTCAGGCTCACATTGTTGCCATCGTAGCTCATGTAGTAGGTGTACTCGCTGCTCAAACCGGTGAAGAGCTCCGTGGTTTCCACGACGGTTCCGGCTGCAATGGCCTTGTTGTCTACAAACAGAGCATCGACTCCCGTGAACAGATTAACCTCGTTGCCCCCATATAATTCTGCCAGTAAATCATCGCTCAGACTCAGTGATAACCCGGAGGCCAGCGCGACCTCACTACCCATGGTAAGGGTGCCTTCCAGCGCCAAGCTTGCTCCGGCTACAAGCTCAATGTTGGCATTCAGTGTAGCCCCGCTACCCACATTCAGAGTTTTGAGTTTCAGCAGCGCTTCTTGCTCGGTTACATTTTGGGTGCCGTTACTGTTCTTCCATGCTGTGAAGGTGCTGCCTCGGCTCAAGGTCAGGGCATCAAGCTCTGCCTGTTCGTCCATAATGGCTTCTATGCGAGAGCGCCCGGCCAATTCAACCTCTGTTACATTGGATAAGGTAAGTTTGTATTCGGCATCGGTGAAGCTTACTTTATCGGCCTCGATGCTGCCCGAAATGGTTGCCTCGCTTCCTATGACGGAGACTTGCGCCACCTCGGCATTTCCCTTTGTAATATGCCCCGCGATGTAGCCACCGGAAATAGCAACATGCGCTTGCCCTACCTTACCGGCATTACCGCCGATGTTGATGTCTCCCATAATAGTGCCGTCTTTAACGATAATGGTGGCGTTGTTTACGGTGCCGTCTGTTTTAGAACCACCCATCACTTGCCCTTCTACCGTACCTCCGTTGATGACGAGTTTGACGGTGTTGATGGTGCCGGCCCCATGAACGGCACCACCCACAATGTCTCCCTTAACGGTACCCCCGCTTACATAGACGTTGAACGACTCGGCAGAGCCACCGTTGTAAGAACCAGCAATGGCTGCTGTTTTATCATTGTAAGAGCCATTGCCTATCTTGGCGCCCTCTACTACATCCAGAGTGAGGTTTGCACCCGAGGCGCCACTCATGGCACCGAAGATGGTATTAACCGTTTCGCCGTTTACTTGCGTATTGATATTGCCGGTGTGGGCACTGTTGGTCATGCCGGTCCACCCGTCAGCGGAGGTTATTTTGAAGTTTTTCGTATCGCTGCCGGTGGTGGTCACCAAAGTGCTGCCGGCAGTGGCTGCTGTTTCAGTTGCGGTTGAATAATCTACCCCACTGGTAACAAACGCGGTGTTGCTGACAAGCGTTGTTATGGCTGCTCCGTCTTGTATGGTAAGGTAGGCATTTTCGGCAGAAACCTTACCTAATGTGGTGGGGGCGTACGCCTTATTGCTCCACGCCAGCGTGTTTACAGTGCCGTTTGCGCCTGCGGCAGAAAGCAGAATGCCGTTGAGACCTTCGCCCTCGGTCGCACTCAATCCTTGGCCGATAAGCATGTCATCAAGCCATACATAGTAACCTTGCAGTACGTTGTCGGTAGCATTACCGTTGTGCCATGCTATGCGCAGGTTCCCTTCTTGGTCTATGGTGGAGTTATCCCGGCAGAAGAGAATATCGCTGCCCCACATGATATAGCCTTCGCTCAGGTTGAGGGTACCACTGTAGGTGCCATCGCCCAGCGAGATGGAAAGCGCTTGGTCGGCCGACATCCAGCCATCCTCAGCGCCGTTGCCGAATCGGGTATTTAAGTCTACCGTGTAGCCATCTGTCATGGTGAAGGCATTTTCACCTACCAGCAGCGTGGCACCATCATGCACGGTTCCCACGGTTGCGCTGTCCCAGCCGGTAGCACTGCTGCGCTCTAACCCCGCCGTGCGTCCGCCGATTCCCATGGCGCGTGCCAAGTTACCCGCCATAATGATTGAGCCTTGGTCGCTGGGGTGAAGTCCATCACTGCCGGGATTATTGAAGAAGACTCCGGGGCTGTAAAAAGAAACATCGGACGTTTTGTCAACCATGCCGCGAGTCACATCGACATATACCACATTTTTACCGGTGTGCGCTTTGTTGTAGGCGTCTGTCCACAACTCCAGGTTTCTGTTAAACTCTTGTGCCCCGTAGTGGTAGCTCTCGTCGTTGCTGTTGGCGTGTCGGGTCCACGGGGTAATGGAGAGCATGTAGAAGGTATCCCCCTCGCCGTGAACATCGTCTACGATGGTGCCCATGGTGCCCCAATTGGTGCTGTCCGCTGTCCAAGTATAGCCTGTTCCCTCTGTGTAGCTTACGGTGCCACCCAGCATTTTTGCCATCTTGTTGCAATAGTCCGTTGTCGAGGCTCCTCCGTCAGAAAGCATATCATTGGTGCCCATCATGCAGAACCACGTGTTGCTGTCGAAATCTTCTGCGGTGGAGGCAGTGGAGTGCCCGCCGTAGTTCACACCAGTCATGCCGGAATTGGAGCCGCTGATGATGTTGTGAGTACGGCCACTTGCTTGTGCTAAATGGACATTGGCAAACTCTGCTTTACCGTAGCTGCTGCCTGCATCTTCCGTATGCCCGGGTGTGTTGAAATATCCCTCTCTGGGACCGACAATTTCATTCTCAATGCCGTTATCGGTCAACGTTTTGAAGAGTTGCCATCGGTAACTTTGGTCATTGACACCGTGGGTGATGGAGTCACCCAAGAAGGTGACTCTGCCTATTGTGGTACCATCCGAGCGTTGGCTGACATAGGGCTGGCTGTAATCTGTCGGGGGTACGTAGCTGTCAGTATCCAGCGTAGAGGCCGTGTTAAGTGTTACGGCGGTCACATAGTTCAGGTTTACATAATAGCCGTTTGTGACAGTGTTAGAACTACTGCACAAGTCCGATGCGTGGTACAGTGTCTCCGTGACCCCGTCTTTGGTGGCGGTCACTTTTACGCCGATGCTACTACTGGAGTTATTGGTAATATTAAGGGTAACAAAACCATCTACCGCATAATCGGAGAGCTTTGCGTAGCTGATGTTATTGGTGTCTGCATTCCAAGACGCAGCGCTCCAATACCCGCTCAGGTAGGGGGTGCGAGACCCGGTTGCTATGCTTGTATCCGCGTTGTCGGCTAAGCCATAGTCCGCAGCATTATCATCCCACAGCAGCATGTAGTTGCCCGTTTTATAGTCGTTAGAATTAACATAGCTCACCAATGAAGCCAAGTTGATGGTGAGTTCTACAGAGGTATTGGCGGCCGACTCCACTGCAAAATACCCTCTGCCATTGTAAATGACATTATTAGTCTCATCACACCAAGAACCGGTTAAGTCGGTGTAGGTGGCGGCCTTGGCACTGCTTGCCAAACTGATGAGTGCTGCGGTCAGAAAAAGTGTTCTTTTCATGATGATACTTTTGTTATTCCTATAAAAGTGGAGGGTTTATGGCTAACATCCTAGCAAAATAAGTCGACTTGACAAGCCAAAAATCGATTTTTTTTGAAAAAAAAAGGAAATCAGGGCATAATTGTCGGAAATACCTTGCCAAACGTGCCTGTAATATAGTATTCTGCGGATGTAACAATTCATAAACAGTTATGCAACTTAACACACAAATACTCGAAGAGAAGGGCCTGAAACTTAATCCGGCTCCCGCACCTGTTGGTTCTTATGTCAATTGCATACGCACCGGCAATTACCTGCATCTTTCCGGCGGTATTTCCATTAACGGAGACGTATCGTACTTCGGCAAGTTGGGTGCCGGTGTCAGCATCGAAGACGGTCAGAAAGCAGCGCAGGCCGCTATTTTGAACCGCCTTGCCGTGATTGAGGCAGAGCTGGGTGGCTTTGAGAAGATGACCAAGATTGTCGCCATCAACGGTTTTGTAAATTGCACACCCGACTTTACGGACCAGGCCAAGGTGCTCAACGGCGCCTCCGACCTGCTGGTTGCCTTGTTCGGCCCCGAGGCTGCGCACTCCCGCTCTGCAGTGGGTGTTATGAGCCTGCCGCTGGGTGTTGCCGTAGAAATCAACATGATTGTTGAGATTGAAGCATAATAAAGGGTAGGGGAGGAGAGCGCCATGGCTACGATTGTTTTAGGGGTATGCGGCTCTATAGCTGCTTATAAGGCTGCAGATGTGGCATCTCGGTTGGTGAAAGCCGGGCACGAGGTGCATTGCGTGTGCACGCCTACAGCTTTACAGTTTGTGACACCCCTCACCCTCATGACGCTCTCCCGAAATCCCGTTATTACGACGTTTGAAGACGAGGTCGGCAGCTGGGTTCCGGTGCATATCGACCTTGCTCAGCGTGCCGACTTGTTGGCCATTGTGCCGGCATCTGCCAACACCATGGCTTGTATGGCTCAGGGCTTGGCTCCCAATGCTCTTACGAGCCTTTATCTGGCCAATCGTGCCCCCGTTCTGATTTTCCCCGCGATGAACGGCAACATGTGGACCCACCCCGCCACTCAGCAAAATGCGGCTATTCTCGCTGCCCGCGACAATCACCGCATCATTGGCCCCGACTCGTGCGGTATGCTGGCATGTGGCACCGAGGGGCAGGGCCGTTTGGTGAGTGTCGAAATGATCGTAGATGAAATTCTGCAAACTTTAAACCAATAAACAGGCGCCTGACGATGAAATCATTTTATTTTACCCTTTTTCTTGCGGCCTCCTTACCCTGCGTGGCAGATATTTCCACCGGCTCGGTGGGGCGCCCGGCTGCACCCGTAGATTGCCCTGCCGCTCAGCCCGATTATTCTGAAGAAGCCGCAGCTTTGACCGAGGCGATTAAATTAATGACCGATGAAGCGGGGGCCTCGTCTGCTCAAAAACAGTTGCAAGATAAAAAAGCAGCCGTGCAAGACATTACTAAAAGATACGGAGAAACCGTTGAGCAAATAGACTCTGTCGGCCCGCAAGTAGAAGACCGGTTGCAAAAAGAAGTGTCTGTGGTCGCTGATATGGCAGAGGGTAAAGGTATAACAACCGAGCGTGATAAAAAAATGCACGCTATCCTGCTGCAGAATATCCCTGAGTCGGGGTATGATGCCTCGGGGGGTCATGATGTCGGCGGTACGCCGCCTCCCACGCCGCGCTCAGAAAAAGAGGTGCCGCCTCTGCGCCCTCTTCCCCCCGAATTACAGTAAATACCCCTTTTCATACCATGAAGCCCGTATATATACTTCTTCCCCCTGTTAGCATTCAGCACGGTAGCCTCGGCTCAAGAGTCGGCTCCATCCATTGACGTGGCTCCCGTAAAAGTGACGCAGCGCATCGTTTACAACTCCGATGAGCCCATCAGTTACGAAGAACGCCAAAAAGCCCCGGCGCTCCGCAATGTGTGCCGTATGATTTGGTTTATTACATACAAAGTAGTGAATTTCACTAGGAAAAATCGCTTGCCTCTCATGCTCTTATGGCTCGCCATGCTGTGCGTGGTGAGCCTGAGTTCTTGTGTGTTGCAAACACACCAACGCGTGCTTGATACCGCCAAAGAGTATGAGGGTATCGTGGAGCTGGATAATGCCGTGTATCAGCTGGGCAACCGCTATTTCGTAAAGTGTGTGCAAACTACCTTGCGCCGCAGTCAACGGAATGTGATGGGTGGCCCATTTCCGGAAGCGCTTGGTTCCGATCCTGAGTGGACCGGTGTGTATACTCCCGTGCCGAATGCGCCACGCAAGATTCTTTATCGGGAGTTTCGATTGCGGGATGGTGTTAAACCTTTCGAACCTGAGATGTACACGTATCCTTCCGGGTGCTCCGGCAATACCCTGCCGGGGGATGATGCAGACGTTTGGTCCCCCGGCTCGTTTTACGAACAAAACGGGTGGCACCCCTACTACAACAAAAAAGGTCAGGTCACGGCATGGTATTTATACCCTTTGGAGTACCAAAGAAACCGCGAATACAAAGATACATGGCTGGAGTCTTTGCCGAAAGGCGCCCACCCTGTTTTATTGACGGCAGAGCAGATTGCCGTGCACCCCGTACTCTTGGGCAAAAAGGGGGCAGGCTATTATCTGGTGTCAGAGCGCAGCGAGGCGCGTGTGGATAGCAGCCGTGCGTTGTACGCATATCCCCTGGCTGCCGTTTGTTGGCTTGTGCCGGATGCCTTGGCTACAGCCGTCATCAATCTGCCGCTTGTACCGGTGCTGTTGTACAGTGAAATTGAAGACTGTTGCAGATAAGTTGCCCCTTGTTTCACTCATGTTGCCGCAGGGCTCGTTACATAGAAATAAAAGATAATGATTAGCGAGATTTCAATATCTCTACAATCTTCGTATGGCCTTTTTGCTCTGCAATTTGCAAGGGCGTAAGCCCTTGGTGGCAGTGCTCGCGGTTAATGCCCGGGTGAGATAAAAGAAGCCGAACGATGTCATCGTATCCGTTTCGGGCGGCACACCAAAGCGGGAACATCCCATCTTTGGCACAGTCATTGACGCGGATATTCGGCTGAGCCAGTAAAAGCTCAACGGCATCGCTGCAATTGAACCATACTGCATCGAGCAAAAGAGAATGTCCGTTTGGTGCTTTTTCATTTGCATCTGCTCCGGCTTGCAGGAGGATGCGCATGGCTTCTGTTTGGTTGTGAGATGCTGCATCGCTCAACGCTGTATTACCATGATGCCGTGTGCTGAGATTAATGCCGGGTATGGAAACCAGTAAACGCAAGGCTTCTGCGCAGGTGTCTCTGCAGGCAAAATTGACGGCATTGCCCCCATCTTTATCTGTCAGTGACGGGTTGAGTTGCGGGTGCTTGAGTAACAGGCGTATGATATCCGTGTGATTGCCTAAAGCCGCAAGCATCAGGGCTGTGTGGCCGTGTTCGTCTTGGTGATTCACGTCCAATTCTTTTCTCTCCAGTAAAAGATGCGCTATTTCCGTGTGACCTTCTCTTGCTGCCGCAATGAGAGCCGTTTCTCCGTGTTCACCTACAAGGTTAATGTCTATTTTATCATGTTCCAACAGCTGTCGTACACAATCTGTATGCCCGTACAAGGCCGCCCACCACAAGGGATATCCGACATTAACCTTGCTATCTCCACGCATGAGCAAATATCGTAAGCATGGTGAGTGCCCGTTCTTTGCTGCTATACAGATGGGATTTTTACCATCTTGATTCAGAAGAATGAGGGTGGATTCATGCTCTAAAAGCTCTTGCAAACATGTTGTATGCCCGAGTGCTGCCGCTACATAAAGAGGCGTCATATTATGGCGGTAATCACGCTCGTTGGGGTCTGCTCCCGCAGCCAATGCAGCGCGCACTTCTGCCGGGCTGTTCCGGATAATGGCTTTGAAAAGAGGGGACCATCCCGAAATATCGACATTCGGGTGCCGGAGCAATGCCTCAACGCAGGCGGCGAATCCTCTTTCTAAGGCAAGATACAAGGGGGATTCTCCGTTTTTGTTGGTGGCGTTTACATCAACTCCCCGGTACTCCAGCAACAGATAAAAGGCCGGGTTTTTACCGACTCCGTATCGCACGGCGTCATGCAGGTATGTGTTGCCCTCGTCATCTGCTTGGTTAATATCTATGCCTGCTTGTATCAAAAGCTTCATCTTTTGCGCAGCTTCATCGTAGGGCTCAATATCGTAGTGGTATAAAATGATATCGCGCATGGTCCGGTCATACGAAAAGGACCATTGATACGGGCTTTCTATCGGTGGCTCGTCATCGGGCAAGATATTATGCTGCCGTAAAACGGCTCTCGCCTCTTCCCGTGTTTGGTCTGTGCGTGCTGCCGACTCCGTTGTTGCCGAATCAGCCGCCATTGCGCCCGGTGCCAAAAGCAGGAATGTGTGCAGAAGTCGGTTCATGCGATTAAGCGTTATTTGGTGCAATCTGCAAAACCATTGCTGCGGAATATGTTGCGAACGGTATTGGTAAGCTCGGGCTCGGGGGGCTCGGTGTTTTCCAAGGAATAGGTGAGGCCCAGCTCCGCCCATTTGAATTTCCCCATTTGATGGAAGGGCAGTACATCCACTCGCTCGACATTTCCTAAACCATGGGCATAGCGCGCCAGTTTTTCGATGTCTGACAAGTTATCTGTCCATCCCGGCACCAGTACGTAGCGCAGCCAAACGGGCTTTTTGAGGGCCGCCAAACGTTCGGCAAAATCCAGAGTGGGTTGCAAATCTTGCCCGGTGAGGCGGCGGTATTGCTGCGGGGCCCACGCTTTGATGTCCAACAGCACTAAGTCGGTGGCTGCCAGCAGCTCGTCATCTGCCCCGGCTCCCAAATGCCCTGAGGTGTCGATACAGGTGTGCAGCCCCATCTTCTTGCATTCTTGCAGCACGGCCTTGGTGAACTCCGGTTGAAAAAGCGGGTCGCCGCCCGAGATGGTGACGCCTCCTCCTGCCGTTTTAATGAAACTTGCATAACGCCCGATTTCTTCCATAACATCCTCTACCGTGCGCTCTTTGCCACTGCATTTGAATGAGGTGTCGGGGTTATGGCAGTAGCGGCACCGTAAGCTGCAGCCTGCCAGAAATAAGATAAAACGAATGCCCGGCCCGTCTACCGTGCCACATGATTCTACAGAATGAACAGACCCAAGTATCATAGAATGATTCTACCATGCGCCGCCCCTGTTGACAAGTCAAATATGGATTTTGTGCATGACGACAAAATCATTTGCCAATCGGGCAATGAAAGAGTACAATGCGGTAGAAGAAAAAACGAATGATGACGATGAAACGCTTTATACCGGCTTTGTTGACGTTGTTTTTGGTTGCCAGTTGTACTCAGCAGCAACAAAAAGATGATACTCCCGAGATTTTGGTTCCGCCTACGGAGCAGCCTGCGGAGCCGGAGGAGAAAAAGCCTCAAGTTAAGCCGATTACTCCGATTAAGCCATTCAAGCCGATGATGCCCGGTGCCCGCGTTTCATCTGTAAGCGTGCCCGGTAACTACGTGGCCATAACGTTTGATGATGGCCCCAACTCGACCCTGACCCCGCAGGTGCTCGATATTCTGAAACGCCACGGCGCCAGAGCCACATTCTTTGTATTGGGCGATAATGCATCTCGCAACCCGGCCATATTGGCCCGTGCCGTGGCCGAGGGACACGAGGTTGGTAACCACACGTTTTCTCATATCAAGATGTCGGGTAGCTCTGCTGAGAAAATTGCCTCGGAAATATCGCGCACGAACTCCATCATAACCTCGGCAACCGGGGTACGCCCCAAGGTGATGCGTCCGCCGTACGGGGCTACTAACGCAGCTATTGTCAACAAAATGTTCAGCGAGTATGGCATGCGCTCCATTTTATGGAGTATTGATACGGAGGATTGGCGACACCCCGGGGTTGGTGTTGTTGTTCAGCGTGCCGTGGGTGGAGCCAAGCCCGGTTCCATTATTTTGCTGCACGATATTCACTCGTCTACCATAGATGCCGTAGAGGGTATCGTAACCGGGTTGCAGGCTCGCGGCTTTAAGTTGGTGACAGTGTCTCAGTTAATCGAGCTCGGTCAACAAGCCGCGGCAGCTGAGACTCAATCTCAAGAGACTTCGGCCGCCACGCCCGCAGCAGGTGCTTTACCGATATCCGGCTCTGAGGGGGCTGCCACACTCAGCGGGGGCTCTGCCATGTAAGAATTTTATCTGCGAGTTATGAAAAAGAAAAATATCGGCAGGGTATATTTGGTAGGGGCCGGCCCCGGTGACCCCGGATTGATGACCTTAAAGGGGCGTTCTCTTATTGAAAAGGCAGATTGCATTGTGTACGATGCCTTGGCCAACCCTGCCATGCTGCTTTGGGTTGCTCCTTCTTGCAAGCAGATTTACGTCGGTAAGCGAGCAGAACAGCATGCGATGCCACAGCAACAAATTAACGAGCTGTTGGTAAAATCTGCCTCCGAGTATCAATGCGTGGTTCGCTTAAAAGGGGGTGATCCCTACATTTTCGGGCGCGGTGCAGAAGAAGCTGCTGCTCTTTACGCCGCCGGTGTACCCTTTGAGGTGGTGCCGGGTATCAGCTCTGCCATTGCCGGGCCTGCTTATGCCGGAATCCCCGTGACGCACCGTGCGCATTGCACGCAGTTTACCGTGTTTACCGGGCATGAGGACCCCAAAAAGGGAGAATCAACACTGGATATTGCCGGTATTGCCGCTGCCAAAGGCACCAAAATAATGCTCATGGGTATGAGCCGCCTGCGACAAACGCTCGATTCGCTTATGGCAGCCGGGCAGGGGGGCGATGTACCTGCCGCCGTCATTCAATGGGCGGCCACCTCTCGCCAACGCTCGGTATGTGCCACCGTGGCAACCTTGGCCGATGCCGTAGAGGCAGCCGGGCTGGGTGCCCCCGCCGTGGTGGTGATAGGCGATGTTGTAAGTTGTGCGCCGGAGCTGGATTGGTATTCTCGCATGCCGCTTGCCGGTAAGCGTATAGTGGTGACGCGCACCCGCGAACAGGCCAGTGATTTATCGACCTCTCTTGCAGCCTTGGGGGCAGAGGTGCTCGAGCTGCCCACCATTCGCATTGTGCCGCCTACCGACCGCAAAGACTTTGCCGCTGCCGTGGTAGACTGCCCGCGCTATGACTGGTTAGTGTTCTCCAGCCCCAATGGTGTACGCAAGTTCTTTGAAGCATTTTATGCCGTATACGAGGATATACGAGAAATTGGTGGTGCGCGCATAGCAGCTGTTGGCCCCGGCACGGCTGCCGAATTGAAAAAACATGGGTTGATGGTGGACATTATGCCCCAAAAAGCCGTGGCCGAAGAATTAGTGGCTGAGTTTGACCGCAAGGGCGAAGAATTCGGCGGTGTTGCCAATGTCACGATGCTGTGGGTACATAGCGAAAAGGGCAGGGATGTGGTGTACAAAGAATTGATGAAACGCCAGGCTATTGTCGATGAATGTATCGCCTACAACACCGTGCCCGAAACTCAAGACCCCACCGGGGCGCGTGAGCGCATGCAAACAGAAGGTGCCGATGTCATCACCTTTACCAGCTCCAGCACGGTACGCAACTTCATGGCAATGGGTATCCCCCTGCCGGAGTCTTGCTTGGTGGCTTCCATTGGCCCGGTTACGACTGCCACGTTGCGTGAGTTCGGCATAGAACCACACATCGTCAGCCCGAATCATAATATCCCCTCCTTGGTAGAGTCCATTGCTAACTATTTCAACAAGTGAGCCAACAAGTACACAGTGGGGCATTGCAGATGCTTTGTTTGGGGCTTAATCACCATACGGCCCCTTTGCAAGTCAGAGAAAAGTTTGCAGTTGCCAAACGCCATTTAGAGCAGAGTAATCAAGATATTGTCGACTTGCCGGCTGTTCGCGAATGCGTGTTGCTTTCTACCTGCAACCGCACCGAGATTTACTTTTGGTCTCCTTCTCCCGAGTTGGCGCGTGCTGATATAATGCGCTATTTCCTCGGTACGTTGGCATCCGGGGATGCGGTGGAGCAAATATCTGCCTGTTTTTATTGTTACGAAGGGGGGCAAGCTTTGCGCCATTTGGCTTGTGTGGCTGCCGGTATGGACTCCATGGTTATCGGCGAAACCGAAATCTTCGGGCAATTGAAAGATGCCTATCGTGTGGCTCAAGCTGCCGGCTCTACAGCAACTTGCTCCAACCGTACTTTTCAACGTGTTTTTTCCATTGGTAAAAAAGTGCGCACCGAAACCCGCATTACCAGTGGGCCGACCTCGGTCGGTGCTGCCGCTGTTCAGCTGGCAGGCGACTCCCTTAACGGGTTGGCCGGTGCCAACGTGTTGATTGTGGGCGCCGGAGATATTGCTCGCAGCACGGCGCAAAGCCTGGCTTCTCGTGGGGCCGAAGGTATTTTTGTGGCCAACCGTTCGTATGAACGCGCTGTCGAACTGGCAGAGAAAGTAGGCGGTAGGGTTATTCGTTTTTCAGAATGGGTGCCCTACCTCGAGCAAATTGACATTGTTATTGTTTCAACGGCTTCGCCCGTGTATGTGGTGTCGCCACCCGTGCTGCGTCAAGCTCAGGCGGCCAGAAATCATCGCCCCTTGTTTTTAATTGATTTGTCTGTGCCACGCAACGTAGATCCCGCCTGCGCTTTGTTGCCCGATGTTTATTTGTACGATATTGATACCTTGCAAGAAATTGCAGAAAAATCGCACCATGTGCGCCGTGCTGAATTGGAGCGTGCCGGGCAGATTATTGAATCTTGGGTGCTCGAAAATGAGACCGATTTGTTAATCCCTCATGTGACCGAGGTCGAAAAATTGCAAAAAAAATAGTTTTTTTGAACAAAAAACTGTTTTGTTGTGTCCATTTTAATGTAGTTTGTAAAAGTGCAGTATGAGTAACAAGATGCCAAGCGGAACAAAACTGAGTGAAGACGACATTGTCGAGCTACTTGCCGGGTTAAAGATGGAGCCCCACCCCGAAGCTAATTTTGAAGACAGGTTTGTTCACGATTTCAGAGATAGAGTTGCTCGTTATGCTGTTACGCGCCCTGCACGTAGAGTCCTGTGGGAGCATATCTTGTTGCGTTTGACCAATATAGGCAAATTGAAGTGGGCCTGTGGTGCTACTACGCTGGGCGTGGGGGTACTCGCTGTCGGCTTTTTGTCTTGGCCTGCCGATTCACCGGAATCTCAATCTCGATTGGCACCTGCCATCGGTACTGCCAAAGTAGTGAATCAAACACCCGTTCTCGCTGCCACACAAAAGGTGGGATCCTCAAACCACGCGGCATCCGTAGAGCTGGAACCGGTTGTTTTTGTGCTTCAGCAAATGAATCATTTTGATAACTCATTGCACGCGCCTGCTACATTGTCTGCGTCTCAATTCTCATCGACACCTCATTGGAAACAGCAATCAAACTTTATGATGAACAATGATGATTGCGGTAAACATAGCGTGATGCCCGGTAATAACATTTCTACCCCACAATATATTACGTTGCCGGCGGAGGATTCCCCCGTTTTCTCGCTCCCTGAGGCTATGTAATACACGTACCGAATGGCTTTTTGCAACACCGAATCCTTCTCGCCGATTCGGTGTTTTGCTTTATATAGCATCCGAAATATCAGGGTTGGGTATCATAAGTTGTAAATAATTACTATTTGTTGAGAGTTTAAGAAATCTGTTCTTGATTCGGGAGTATATTTGTGGTATACGTAGGCACGTGGAAAAAGAATGTACGAGATGTCATAAATTGTTTCGGGCTTCTGATGAAAGTCAGGATGTTTGCCCGGGGTGTTTGAATGATGAGTTTGCGTCCGGGGTAGCTGTGAGTGCTCCGGTGGAAGCGCCGACGGTAAAGAATCAATCTGTAGCCATGATGCGACAAAAAGCACGTGCTAATCGTTTCGGCAAAAGTTTTGGTGGAAAACGTTCATTCAATTCGAGTGGGGCAGTAAGGTGTTCTCTGGCCGTATTTTTGTTTGCCGTGTGCGTCTTTATGTTTTTGTTGTCGGATGGTGAGCATGAAACTTTCCTGAATCAACTCGAATATCACTACCAGCTTTCCATTTCGCTGGGTTTTGCCTTGATATCAACCGCGTTACTCCTGCCTTCTTTTTCTGCCCATAAAACTCAGGTCGGCGCCGTTGTTGCCGTGATATTATTGTTGGGTATTTCAATGCCCTCCATGTGGCACTTCCGTATTCCTGAAACCGAAGCTTACAGTGCACCGCCCCGTCAACTTACTGATACCGAATCGAATCGACCCCCTGAGGGTCGCATGATTCAAGATAAAGAACTGGAGCCTTTCATTGTGGCCCAATCCAGTCGCCCCGACCGCGTGCATTACTCCATCTTTGTTCGCTACAGTGTTGCTTCCTCCAATCCGGAGAATGGGCGCGTTAAATACGAGAAAATGGATGCAGCCACGAAGAACCTTATTAAAAAATCTCTGTCTCGCCTTTTGCGTACGGAAAAAGTAGACTTCGTCGAAAGCCGTACAGAGTTCGGTGTGATTTATACCGTTTCTGATGTGCTTGGCAATAAACAAAATATCTCTACTCTGCTCGGTCGTTATGGCGATGTGTATTACAGCGACCCGGTGGCGGGTATTTATGAAGTGGCCCTCGATCAAAATAAAATCAATTCCGGCAAAAATGCCATGGTCGCAGAAAGCCGTAATCCGAACCACCCGGCATACACAGAGTTGAATATGCAGGCATTGCGTTGCTTGGACCCCGGTGTTGTTTGCGAGGCTGCAAACGAATTGGCCCGCTCTAATGTCAATAGATTGAGAAGTGATATTGTCAATTGCCTGCTGGGAGTATTACAAGAGCCATGGGAAAAAGAACCCGCGACGTACAAGGCTTTGGTAGAAGCGTTGGTGGTGTATGCTACCGATATGGGGAATGCGCAAGTGGTTGATGCTTTGTGGAAATATTTTGATAGAAATGTTAAGGCCAATCAGAGCGTTTCTATTATTGTTACCCGGCGCTTGGTCAAAGAAGTCCCCGATAGAATGGCAGAGCCTGTATGGCTTTTGTGGCAAAGACAACCTGATGCCTGGAATGAAATTGCCGGCAATCTTGTCCAACAGCTTGAGCCACACATGATAGAGCAGTTGGAGCGCCCCGATATTGCGGTAAATGAACAGAGGGATGTTTTAGGGTACCTCAAGGTATATGGTACCTCCTTGTCCCTCCCGGTGCTCCAACGCGTATCTG
The DNA here is from genome assembly GCA_015062055.1 of Akkermansiaceae bacterium. Taxonomy (GTDB): domain Bacteria; phylum Verrucomicrobiota; class Verrucomicrobiia; order Verrucomicrobiales; family Akkermansiaceae; genus Akkermansia. The sequence continues at coordinate 57,156 of SUVK01000008.1, read as the reverse complement.
AGTCAGCTAATGACTTAACCGTAAAACTCGAAGCCTCGGATGCCGTTAATGCTATTAACGGTAGGGCCTCTGAGCCTCAGAAGTAACAGCAGGTATCACTCTTTTATCATCGACCCGTTATGAGTCAAAATCTTGTCAAATTGCTTGTCGGCGTTTTTGCCTCCATGTTGCTTGGTTATTTATTAAGACCGTGTTATAACTTAATAAAGCCCAAGGCCACCGAAACATCTGTAGCGCAAGTCACTATAGATTCTACCCCTACTCAAGAGGTGGACCCGAGCATAGATTTAATTGAGGAAGATGATAAATCGACCGTTGAGGTTCACACCGGTACCTATCGCGAAAATGTTTCGGCAGAAGAACTCGATGAAGAAGATGGCCTTTGTTCTGATGACGAGGATGATGACGATAGCCTGCCGGATGACGAAGAAGAAGATTGGACTGTGGCAAGAGATTCTGACTCCTTTGTGCCTGAGAAGCGTCCGCCCGCCACGCTGAAAACTATTCGAGAGGCCGATGTTAAGGTGTCTCCTCATCAAAACGTGGTTCCCGTGGCCTGCACCAATGCCCACAACCGAGCTTACAAACGCCATGCCGATAATTTAGCAGACAAGTACGCCCGCGCAGACAAGAAACGCAAGGATGGAGCAGGGTACACGAATAGAAAATATACGGCAGAACAATGGAAGCGCCCCGATGTTATCTACCGCGAATTATTGGTCAAAACACTGCCCGCATTGACTAAGCCTAAATCTCGATGGACCGCCTTGGAGTCACCCGAAACTCAGTTGGATTTGGCCTGCCTTACACTCATACGCAAAGTAGGTTATGAGGGCATGGAAAAAGTGACGGAGCAAAAAATGGGTGCCCAAATGTTGGTCGCATTAACCTCTGATTTAGACTGGATGCAGGGCTTGTTGTACTCCGGCCCCACAGATAAACTGGGCAAGGCATTACGATATCTGACCGTCATTTACGAAAAACATATCGAGCAAATGGCCTCTCCTCATACACGCCGTATTGCTACGGCTACGGCGTTGGAGTTTGCCCGAGAGGGGTGGTCTGAAGAAGACATGCTCGCTCGGTTCAATTATTACCACAAGAGTTTTGAAGAAGGTAAACTCAATGTCGTATTCGGCACGTTAGGTTATTGGGATACTCGCATTGTGACCGGTTGCAAAGAGCCCGAAGGCTGGGGGAGTGTAAAATCTCTCACTTGGCAGCGTGATAATGTGAGGCTTCCGGCCGAAGGTTATTTAAGTGCATGCAATCAACTTGTATACCGTTTGCGTAACGTTGCCGGGGACTCCGTGTTCTCTGCCGATTATTTAGCACCCATTCTGGATTATACAGACCACACAACGGCGTGGGCTCATCGAGAAATCGGTGGTGTGTGCGGCGCCTGTTCTCATTACGGAGCCTATGCTGCGTTGGCTGCGGGGGTGCCGGCCATGACGATGGGCGAGCCCGGTCACTGTGCCTATACCGTTCGAGTCGGCAACGATTGGCAGATGAGCTATTCAATCTATTGGCAACACTCCATGCATAAAACATTTTTCGGTTTGCATGACTGGGACTTTTTGATTTTGACTCAAGATTTATATTCGGACCGTTATCATCAATTGGTATCGGACCAACTGCTGGCAGCAGCAGAGTTGTTGGCTTCTCGTAAAATGATGAAAGCCGCTTTCGAGTGTTATGATGCATCTATTGCAGCTCAACCGCTCAACTGGTTGGCTTTGCATTCGTACGCCTCTTACCTCAAGCAAAAAGCACCCGAGCATAAAGAACGCTGGAAAGAGCTGCACGATAAAGTAGTTAACAATATGGCGGTTAAATTCCATAATGCTGCTGCAACATACCTCACCAGCTATGTCTACCCCAATTTGCTGCCCATGGTGCAAAACCGCAACGAACGTAACAAAATGTATGCGGCTTTCTTCAAAAAATGTGCAACATTCGGTACAAACCGTTGGGATATTGCCCCCTTGCTGACCGCTCAGATCGAAGGCTGCACCAATTATAAAGAAAAATTGGCATACCTCAAAGAAGCGCTCAAAACCCTGATGAAAAAGCCCGATTATGCCGGTGCGGTGTTGACTTGGGGCTTAGATTATATCGGTAAATTACCCAAGGGTGATAAAGATGCTGAAAAATTCCATAAAACATTTACCGGTCTGATTGTGCGCGCCATGGGCAGCGCCAAAGCTGACAAAAAGAATGTGGATGCCGTGTGGGCTGCATTGGGAGAAGCGCTTTATGCTGCTGCCTCCAATAACGATACCGGTACCTACCAAGCTATCGGCAAATTGGCCTATCGTAAGTGCCGTAAGCATTTCCCAAAACAGAAGATGAGATTCCGCTCTTTCCCCGGCCGTGTGGTCTCAGCTAAAGGTTTAATACGTACCGCGACCACGTTGTCACCCGATCAGATGTCTCAGTGTTGCCTTCATTGGGCCGTGCTTCAAAAACACGGGGGCAGCATACCGGCCAAGTTTGAGGGGAAGTCCGGCATGACAGTCGTCCTTGAGTCCCCCAGCCAAATTAACGGTGTGGTCTGTGTTTTCAATGAGAAAGTTAAAAATGATCGCGATTTCAAGCTTGAAATTTCATCCGATGGCCAAAACTGGGAAGCGACAGATGCCGTCCCCGTCATTGCCGGTAATATGGTGCGGGTTGATGTCCGTAAAGAAAAATTGACTGCCGGGTATGTTCGGCTTCTGCGAGATGGTGATAAGTGGGAGTCTACCGTAGTAGGGTTCTATGTATACGGGCGCCCGGCTCGTGGTGCGAAATGATAATTATATTCTTAATGTCATGAAGTATTTATTGATTATTATCAGCATGCTGTTGAGTGTACTGTCTTTGCAGGCAGAAACGGCACGTAGCTACGATGATGCCTTGCGTAAGGCCAATGGCAAAAAGCCTATCGTTCTTTTTTGCTATGGAGCTAATTACGACAAAGTAAGTGAAAAAGCGTATGAAGAGTTTATTCGCAAACGCGGTATTGCAGATGCCGTGCGCTCCGTTGTCTTTTTAGAGGTTCCCATCTATCAGCTGCCCAACGAAAAAGAGAAAAAACAAAGACAAAAAATAATGGGTAACCACTCGCTGCCGGCCGGTATTTGGAGCTACCCCTGTCTCGTTGTCTTGGATGGCTCCGGGGCTCTTCGCGGTATTGTTCAGAGTGCGGAAGAAATGAAAGACCCCGAGACGGCTACGCTTGCTCTGGGAAAAGTGTTAGATGCTTTCGAAGAGCAGGAGAAAATATTGAAATCTGCGGTTCGCGCCAAAAATGAAAAACGCTCTGCTTTGCTGGCTCAAGCTGCCGATGTGCAGGCGATTATGCCCACTGCTATTACCGGCGTAACGCCTTTTGACCCTCTTGCCGTGGTAGAGGCTTTGCAAACCATGTCTCCCGAAGAGGCTAATAACTATGTGCGTCAAATGATTGCCTCCGGTTTTTTCAGCCGGCGTCAGCGTCAGGAGATTATGGCTGCCTATGCCGGGCATCTGCGCCGTAACGGTGCCTCTGCCAATCGCTTGCGTGCTGTTTATACCGAGATGCGCAATATAGACCCCCACTCCATATATGGTGCATATGCCGAAGGTGCTATTGCTCTTTGGGTAGTACCCAAAGAAGAAGACCCCACTAAAGATACTCCATATAAAACATTGGCACAGCGTGAGGCCGAAGAAAAGGCCCAAAAGGGAAAAGACTCTGACTCTTCGCCCACCGGTACTGCCGATGATGAAGGATGGACCCCCATGGGTACATCGAAAAAGAAATGATATGACGGGATGCCGTGCGGCATTGCCTGAGAAAAGACTTGAACAGGCGGGCGCAACAGGATAAACTGTTGCTCCTTTATCTGTCTTGTTATGGCCGGATTATTGATATTTATTGCAAGTGCGTTGATGCTGGTAGGTGGCTATATGGTTTACAGCCGCTTGGCAGAAAGGATATATGGTTTTAACACTGCTATGCAAATGCCCTGTGAAAAATTGCATGATGTCGTAGACTATGTATCGATGCCTTCTTGGCGTGTGTTCATGATTCAGTTGCTCAATATAGCCGGCTTAGGCCCCGTATTCGGCGCTTTGTCGGGGTGTCTTTTCGGCCCTGTGTGTTTAGTGTGGATTGTGCTGGGGTGCATTTTGGCCGGAGCCGTCCACGATTTTATGGCTGCGATGGCTTCTGCCGAGCGAGATGGAGAAAACTTGCCGGAATTCATTGGGCGGCAACTGGGTAAGAGTGCGCTTGTCGTGATGCGCTCACTTTGTATTCTGTTGATGCTGCTGGTGGGTGTAGTCTTTACAACCGGCCCGGCGGGAATGTTGCACGAGTTAGTAAATTCTGTCTCGACCTTATGGTGGTGTGCCGTCATTTTATTGTATTATATATTAGCCACCATCTTGCCCATAGACGTGATTATCGGCAAGATATACCCTGTATTCGGTGCTTTGTTCCTTTGTATGGCGGTGTCTATTGCTTTCTTATTGCCTTTCAGTGGTTATGAGATTATGCCGGTGACGGATTTCATCACAAATATGCACCCGGATCACTTATCCGTATGGCCAATGCTGTTTGTTACGATTGCCTGTGGTGCCATATCTGGGTTTCATGCTACACAAAGCCCTATGATGGTGCGTTGTCTCAGCTCTGCAAAAAATATGCGCCCGGTGTTTTACGGGGCCATGATTACCGAGGGGCTGGTCGCTCTCATATGGGCTGTAGCCGGCATGACTTTGAGAGATGTTATCGGTTTGGCAGAGGTAACACCCCCGGTGGCTGTCAATAAGATATGCTCCCTCTTGCTGGGGCCGGGCGGGGCGGTGTTGGCTGTTTTGGGTGTTGTGGTATTACCCATTACCAGTGGTGATACAGCTATGCGTTGCTGTCGCCTCATGGTTGCCGATGCTTTGAAAATTAATCAAAAAAATCAACTCAATCGCTTATGGGTTGCCTTGCCTTTGTTTGCTCTGGTTGTGTTTATCGCCAACTTGGATTTCAAAATTATCTGGCGTTATTTCGGCTGGGCAAATCAAACACTTGCCTGCTTTACTCTGTGGGCTATTGCCGTTTTGCTTAAAACGCGAGGGCGTTTTCATTGGATGGTCAGTTTGCCGGCATTCTTCATGACCAACGTGTGCATCAGTTTCCTGTTGTGTTCCCCGGATTGCTTGAATATATTATCCGTAGGTGTCGCCACAATGATTTCTTTTGCGATTTCTACAGCATTTTTCCTCTTCTTTTTGGTCAGATACAAGCCCGACCATGAAAAGTTGAGCTCCTAATCGCTCTCTATAGCACTGTAAACGCATTTGCACCTTGAAACTCTTCTCGTTTTTTGCTATCATTGCCGCGAGAAGATGGACAATCTTGACGAATACCAAAACCGCAGAAAAGCAGCAGAATCGCGTCGTCGCAAACACAGCGATGACCGCAAGGCTAATCCCGTGCGTAAAGGTAGCTGGTGGAAACGGTTCTTGATTCGTTTCTCAATAATTTGCTCTATTCTTTTAGTTGTGACGGCCATTTGTGGATATGCCGGGTTCAAGATTTTTACCGCAAAATATGAGAAATGGGCCGAGAAGTTTAACCTCGAGGACATTAACAACTTAGACCACCCTTGCATCATATACGATCGCAACGGTAAAGAAATAGGGCGTATATTTGATGAAAATCGCTGTTATGTAACATACGACCAGATTGCCCCGTGTATGATCGATGCTCTTGTGGCTCAGGAGGATAAAAACTTCTGGACGCATAACGGCTATGACCCCATGGGTATTTTACGTGCTGCCAAAGAAGCTCTTGCCGCCGGGGGGAGTGCCAACCAAGGGGCCTCTACCATCACCCAGCAGTTAGCCCGCAATGCCTACGATTTAGAGCGCCGTGTTCAAGCCATGGGCGGGAGTCGTTACGAGCGTAAAATGGTCGAGATCTTCTTGGCTATGCGCATTGAGGAGAAATACTCCAAACGCCAGATTATGGAGTTTTATCTCAACCGCATCTATTTCGGTTGCGGTTACTATGGTATTCGTGCCGCATCGTTAGGGTATTTTGGCAAAGAGCCTTCAGAGTTAACGGTGTGCGAAGCGGCCAGTATTGCTGCTTTGATTAAAAACCCCGAGAATTATAATCCGATACGCAACCATGCCTTGAATAAAAAATGGCGTAACGACGTGATAGATCGCATGCAGCGTTTGGACTATCTTACCGTAGAAGAAGCCGAGCGTCTTAAACAAACCGAACTTGTGCTCAATCCTCGGCCTATTCGTCGCCAAACGTCTCACCTGCATGCCCTTATTCAGCAACAAGCTATCAGCATTTTCAAAGACCCCGTGCGTGGTGAAGAAATTATCAAAAGTGCCGGCATCAGAATATACACCACCATCGATAAAGATATGCAAACTGCGGCAGAGCAGTCTCTCGAAAAGAAACTTTCTGAGATTGAGTCACGCAGCGATTATAATCATGTGAGATTTACAGACCCGATTCCCGCAGGTCAACCACCGGTTCATAATTACTTGGATGGTGCTGTCTTTGCTGTAGAAAATAAGACAGGTGCAACCCTGGTGTATGTTGCAGGGCGTAGTTTTGACCGCGCGAATTACGACTTTATTGAGTCCGGGCGTCGCCCGGTCGGTACGGCCTTATTGCCTTTCTTATACATGTGTGCGTTTGATAATGGGTATTCCCCATGCTCTCGCCTAGTAGATGATGCCTTGGATAACCGCTTGGCCGGTATTGGTGGCACAGAGGGTATTTTGGGTGAATGGGGTATGGAGACATCTAAGGGCCGCTATCAAGATTCTATTACAATTCGTCAGGCTCTTACCGACTCTAAAATTGCTTCTGCTGCACGTCTTGGTATAGCTCTGAGCTCCAAACCAAATGTGGGTTGCAAGCCCTTTATTCATACGCTGCTTCAAGTCGGTATCACCCCGCCACCCCGCAACCCCGACAGTACCGAGGCTAATCCTCAGTATTATCCCCGTGTTTATTTAGGTACCGAGCCCATGTCTCTTAAACAAATGGTGATGGCTTACACCGTGTTCCCCAATTGCGGTAAACGCCCCGTTGCACCTTTCATTATCAAAAAAATTACTGATAGTAACGGCACGATATTATGGGAGCGTAAAGACAATCTTAATGGCGAAATGATCGCCGGGCCTACTCCTTGCTCCGCCTTCCGTATTCATTCCATCTTAAAAGATTCCATGAAAACGGGTTCTGCTTCTGTTGTGAAGTCTTTCTTGCCTGACTTCTACAAGGAGAAAGTTGCCGCTAAATGCGGTACCAATTATGATTTTGCGGATGCCTCGCTTTTTGCCTACGATTCAGCATTTACCTGTGGTGTGTGGGTGGGATTCCTTAATGAGCACTCCGCAATATATCAGGAAGCGTTTGCTTCCCACATCTGCTCCCCTATCATGGGAGCCGTCTTTAAGGCAGCGGAGAGTGGTAAATACCCAAGTGTGGAAATCTTGCCACCATCCGATACCGAGGCGGTTGATATTTGTAGCGCTTCGGGAATGCGGGCGACGGACCATTGTTACAAGAGCACTATTCGGGGGTGCAGCACCAGTTATGATATGCTGACCTACCGCGAGTATTTTCCCAAAGGCGATACCTCTCTTTCATCGTGCACGGTGCATGGTAAAGGAAATGCCAGCTTGGTCGACTTTATTGAGTTCGGCTCCGGGCGTTTATCGTCCTCTCGCATTTTACCGGCTTTGCCGATTTTGCCGAAAGCACCGGCCCTGATAGGAGACGACCCCTACGGTTGCATTACAACTTTGAATCCTCGCTATAAAACGGAAGAAGACATTGCTCATATGCAAGATATGGTTGTAGAGGAGGAAAAACTCAAAGTTGATCATTTGGACAATAAAGAGAAAGACGAAAAGACAGAGATAAGTATACCTCTGGTACCACCTCGCCCCATGCGCTCTCTGCCTGTATTGCCACTTAAAATATAAACTTTAATCATATAAACACTATGTCTGCTGAAGCTCTTACACTAGCTGCCACTCAAGAAAAAGCGTTTCGTATCAATATGGATAAACGCATATACGGTACCTTTGCCGAAATTGGTGCCGGTCAAGAAACCGCTAACTGGTTTTTCAGGTCTTCGGGGGCCGCAGGAACCGTAGCCAAGACAATTTCGGCGTACGATATGACTGTGAGCGATACGCTGTACGGCCCTGTGCGGCGCTATGTTTCTCAAGAGCGTTTGTTGCAGATGATGGATTACGAATACACCCAACTCATTAATCGCTTGGGCGAAAAACGCGGGGCAGAAACGTGTTTCTTCGCATTATGCAACACGGTAAAATGCAAAGGCTACCGAGATAACGGCCCTTGGTCTGCGTGGATTGGTGTGCGTTTTCAGCTGCGTCCCGAGGCTCAACCCGGTGATTTCGTGATGCATGTGCGCTTGTTGGTGCCCGACCACGATATTCAGATGCGCATTTTAGGGATACTCGGCGTTAATCTTTTGCATGCCCTATATTACAAGCGCGACCATATGGATGAGTTTGTCAATAGTGTGGCCGATAATTTGGATCGCAGCATGTATGAGGTCGACTTTATGCGCTTCTCGGGCCATGGTTTCAATATGTTTGATAACCGCTTGCTGGCTTTGGAACTGGTGCGTAACGGCCTTGCCGAGGCCACGCTATTCTGCCCGGACGGCACCGTAGCTCAACCTGCGGATTTCTTATACAAGCGCCCCATTGTGTTGATGCGTGGTAGTTTCTCTCCCATCTGCAACATTCACTTGGAGATGATGGACAGCGTGCGCGCTAAGTTTACCGAGAGCCTCTCGCCCGAGCAATGCGATAAGGTGGTGGATATTTGCGAAATCTCACTTTCAAACCTATTGCGTGGCAAAGAAGTCGATTTGCTGGAGTTTATAGACCGTGTAGATGCTTTGGCCGCCCTTGGTAAAACGGTGATGGTGACGGATATAACGCACTTCCACCGCATCTCAACCTTGCTTAATCAGTACACCAAAGAGCCGGTAGCCATTGCACTTTCCATCGGCTTGCTTAACGAGCTGTTCAAGGATAAATGGGCGGACATACCCGGGGGAATTCTCGCCAGCACGGGCTTGTGCTTTGTCGGTAAAACGCGTTTCTATGTCACGCCGTGGATTAACCGCCACACCGGTGAATATGTGACTGCCGGTACCTACATTGCCCCCGAGAAGTACCAATACCTCTACAAACACCTACTTGATAACGGCGACATCATCTCTGTGCCTTATTTCAACCAAAAGCTGCTCTTCCGTACACCGCGTGATATTGTGCAAATGATTAACGCCAACGATGAATGCTGGAAAGAATATGTGCCGCAAGAAGCCTACCGCATGGCAGAGCACCTCAAAAAAAACGAACAATAATGGATTCTCCCTCTTCATTCCCCATCCTTGCCACCCGTATCGGCAAGAATCCCCTCGTATACCTCGATAATGCCGCCACCACCCAGAAACCCCAAGCGGTTTTAGAGTGCGAGCAGGCTTATTACGAAAAACTAAACTCCAACATTCACCGAGGGGCACATTACCTCAGCCGTATGGCCACAGAGGAGCACGAACAGGCGCGTGCCACCGTGGCTCAGTTCTTGCACGCTTCTTCAGAGAAAGAAGTTGTCTTTACGGCCGGTACTACTGCCGGTATTAATTTGGTAGCCCAAGTGTTGGCCTTGTCTTCACTCTTCTCTCAGGGAGATGAAATCTTGGTAACGACGGATGCCCATCACTCCAACATCGTACCTTGGCAAATGCTTTGTCAACGTACGGGGGCCGTGCTTAAACCCGTACCGTTGACCCCCGAGCTGACTTTCGATATGGAGGCCTATCTGCGCATGCTTTCTGCGCGTACACGATTGGTCGCAATTCCCTACATTTCTAACGCTTTGGGGGTTATTAACCCTGTTTCTCAAATTATCGACGCGGCCAAGCGCAATAATCCGTCAACCCTTGTCTTGGTGGACGGCGCACAAAGCACCGCCCACATGGCGGTAGATGTGCAAGCTTTGGGGTGCGATTTTTATGTGTTCTCGGGGCATAAGGTATATGCACCTACCGGTACCGGTGTCTTGTGGGGCAGAGAGTCACTACTCGCCCAGCTCCCACCGTGGCAAGGTGGTGGCGAGATGATTAAAGAGGTCTCTTTTACCGGCACTACCTACAATGATTTGCCTTTCAAATATGAGGCCGGTACTCCCAATATCTGTGGCAATATCGTGCTGGCAGCTGCCCTGAGATATGTAATGGAGCAGGGTCTTGCCACTATAGATGCTCACGAGCAGACTCTTACCCGTCGTATGTATGAGGGCTTGCAAACCATCGGCGGTATAGATATCCTCGGCCCTAAAGAAAATCGCGGGGCGCTCATCTCTGTTGTTGTACCCGGGGTTCATCACTACGACCTCGGTACTCTGCTGGACCAAATGGGCATTGCCGTGCGTACCGGGCACCATTGCTGTCAGCCTCTCATGCAATACCTCGGTATCACCGGTACAACCCGTTACTCCTTTGCTCTATACAATACCGTAGAAGAAGTGGACCGTGCCCTCTCTTGCACGGAGCGTGCCCTTAATATGCTGCGCTGATGCCTCCAACTTTTTTATGCCACGCTAAAATTGTAAATTTTGCTTGACTTTCAAGGTGGGGGGAGTAGAATCTTCGCGCTTCATGGTGTAATTGTTGCACCATGAATAAGTCGAATTTTCAGCAAGCATATCAATTATGAACAGTTACCGTACCCATACGTGCGATGAGCTCCGCCTTACAGACGCCGGCAAGCAAGTAACGCTTTGCGGCTGGGTGGATACCGTTCGCGACCATGGTGGTGTGATCTTTATCGACCTCCGTGACCGCGCAGGAAAAACTCAGGTAGTCTTCCATCCTGAGAATAATGCTGAGCTTGCTAATAATGCCGAGAATCTTCGTGTTGAGTCTGTTATCTCTGTAAGTGGTACCGTAGTTGCCCGTTTGAAGACCGATGAAATAGATGCCACCAACCCTGATCTTGCTACCGGCGAGATTGAGGTAGATGCCTCTGCCATGACGGTGCTTAACCGTGCAGCCGTACTCCCTTTCCAGTTGGATCGTAATGTAGCCAACGAAGACCTGCGCCTCAAATACCGTTTCTTGGATCTGCGCCGTAGCGAGATGCAGCGCAACATGATTCTGCGTCACCGCATTACCAAGACCATGCGTGACTACTTGGACGAGCAGGGCTTCCTTGAGATTGAGACCCCCATTCTCTCCAAGAGCACACCGGAGGGCGCACGCGACTTCTTGGTGCCCAGCCGCCTTACGCCCGGTACTTTCTACGCTTTGCCGCAAGCCCCGCAGCAGTATAAGCAGCTGCTCATGGTTGCCGGTATGGAAAAATACTTCCAGGTGGCTCGCTGCTTCCGCGATGAAGACCTGCGCGCAGACCGTCAGCCCGAGTTTACTCAGATTGATATTGAAGCCTCTTTCATTACGCCCGAAGACATATACTCTTGGATTGAGAATATGCTCAAGCGCGTATTTAAGGAGTCCGTGGGGCGTGACATTGTGACGCCGTTCCCCCGCATGACATGGAAGGATGCCATGGAGCAGTACGGCTCCGATAAACCCGAGCGTCGCTTCGAGATGAAGATTACCGACTGCTCCGATATCTTTGCCAACAGCGAATTCCGCGTGTTCTACGGCGCCGTTGCCAATGGTGGTGTGGTTAAAGCCATTAACGCCAAGGGCTTCAATCCCTCTGTAGGGCAGGTGGATTCTCTTACGCAAACGGCTGTAGAGGCCGGTGCCAAAGGCTTGGCCTACATCAAGGTTCGAGATGTCAATGACCTCAAGGAGTGGAAGAGCCCCATCACCAAGCGCCTGTCTGCTGCGGAGATCGAGGCCCTCAAGGAGCGTCTCAACATTGAGAGTGGCGACTGCATCTTCTTTGCAGCCGGTGATTGGGAGCAAAGCTGCACCATTCTCGGCCGCGTGCGATTGGCCTGCGGTGAGTTCATGGAGCTGCTCAAGGGTAATGATGAGATTGACCTCTTCTGGGTAAACCGTTTCCCGCTCTTTGGCTGGGATGCCGAGGAGCAGCGCTTTTGTGCCATTCACCACCCCTTCACACGCCCCGTGCCCGAGGATGTCGAGAAAGTGCTTAAAGGTGAAATCTCCACAGATATTTGCGCCGAGGCATACGACGTTATTTTCAACGGCAACGAGCTGGGTGGTGGTTCCATCCGTATTCACGAAAAAGAGTTACAAGATGCCACATTCCGTGCACTCGGTTTGGATGACGCTACCATCCAAGAGCAATTCGGCCACCTTTTGGCTGCATTCTCCTTCGGTGCGCCTCCCCATGGTGGTTTAGCCCTCGGCTTGGACCGCGTGGTGATGCTCATTGGTAAGTGTGAGTCAATTCGCGAGGTTATCGCCTTCCCCAAAAACAACCGTGGTGCGGACCTTATGAGCGAATCTCCTGCACCTGCAGAGCCCAACCAGCTGCGCGATGTGCACATTCAAGTCAAGCTGCCTGAAAAGCTTCGCCTTAAATTGGAAGCCGAAAAAGCAGCTGCAGAGCAGGCCTGATAGGCACCCTTAACAATATATAATAGAAAAATGCCCTTACCGTCACCAGGTTCGGGCATTTTTCAATCCGGCCGAAATGAACATGCAACCTTTATCAGATAAATTGACCGCCTTGCAACAACAGCGCCTTACGTCCTTAGTGAGGGAGGGCGAGTCATTATTGTATGCTGCCCCATGTGGCGGGCGCGACTCTTCCCCCCATGTAGTGAAAAAAAACTCGTTTTGGGCCCGATTATTGGGCAAGAAAGTTGGTGATAATGTTTCTGTATCGGCGACAGCAGACTCCTTTTTTGCCATTACCGCCAAGCGAGTTATTCTCGTCGAGGGCGACACCGAGCCCCGAGAATGGTACCTGATGCTTGGCTTGATTCAAGATTTCAAACAGTACGACAACGGTAACGGCGATATTATATTTGAGCACACCCTCAACGAGGCAGGGGAGCGTACGCCGATGGGTCTTCTCAATATAGCAGATGCCGCAAAAGTTCACACCTTGCTCGGCTCTGCCATAGATGCTGCTTATAATGCATCGCCCTGGTCCGTTTGAAAAGACTACAGCGTTATATACCCCAGCAATTTTAACAGCCAAAGACAAAGAGATACCAGCGCCAGAGAATACCATGTGATTACCCAAGCACGGCTCACGGCACCACGACGAGTATTTTTTTGGTCTCGCAGTAGTTTGTCTGCTTGTTGCTCTACGACAACATCCACATTCTTGGGTAACTCTTCTCTCATGTGCGCAAGCGTATTGTAGCATATATCATTAGTTTACGCAAATCTTATTTTTTGACGATGGCACTATTGCTATGCCATTAAAGATAAATACCCCCTGTCTCTTACATCGAGGCAGGGGGGATGTAATGATAGATTTTTAATCAACTTCGGGCATCGCCTTGAAGCATGGCCTCTGCCATTACATTGCCTCGGGCTGCGGCGTGTTGCAGGGCCAGCAACGCTTTGTCTGTGTCTTTCTCCAGCAATTTGCCATCCAGAAAACACATCGCCAACACGAAGAGCGCTACATGGTCGCCGGACTGCGCTGCTGCTTCTAAGTCTGCCAAATCGGTGCGGGTTTTCACTTGCGCGAAATAGACTCGAGCCAGCTGGTTTTGTGCCTCGGCATGGCCGGCAAAGGCCGCATTACGCAAGTGCTCTGCACCAGTTGCGGCATCGCCGGCTTTGAATGCCTCTGCGCCGAGTTGATATTCTTTTTCAGCGTTCATTGTTTGTCTGCTGCAGGGGCAGAGAATTCTACCTTAAGGCTGTGTACTTTACCTTTGAATGATTCACCGAGCGTTTGCATCGGCAGAATGAAGGTGGAGCGCAGCCCCTTGGTGCGGAGTTTCCACCCATCTTCTCTGTCTCTGAAGTTCATGAGGGTAAGTGTACCAATCTCTTGACCGTCTACCAACAATTGTGTGCTTTGCGGTTTACCGATAATTTCGAGTTTCACCTTCTTTCCGACAGGCAGTTTGCCACCGAAGGAGAAGGTCATGCTGTCGTTACGTTTGAAACCTACCGTGCCGTCTGCCATGCAGGCGTAAAGCTTGCCCTCGGGGCCGCTGAGCAGTACTTGCTCTACGCCTTCGGGTGCCTCTGTCAGTTCAACTTCGGCGGTGAGGTGGTAATTCGGGCCTGCTGCAAGCTCGTTAAGCTGCATGGGCAGGGCGGTGGGGGTAACAACTACGGGTGCGTCTCCGGTGCGCAGGTACAGCGGGTTGATGTTGGGTGCCTCGCCGATAATGCCCACGAGTTTACGGTGCTCCTCAAAGGTGTCGGGGTTGTGCTCCGTGCTCCACATGCGCTGGCTGAGTACATCTGCAGAGCCACGGAAGATACCCCAAATGTCGTACATGCCGTAGCCGGAGTGCTTGAGGTCGGTCATGTCGTTCCAAATAGCGAACGTGGCGCCGATGAGGTTGGGATGCCCTGCCGGAATATGAGAATTACCCACATAGTTGGGACGCCAATGATTGTACACCCATTTGTGGTTCTTATCCATGCGGTAATAGTTCGCAAAGGGTACAATGTAGAGGTGTCCATCATTTGTATTAATGAGCTTAAAGCCATCATTCATGGCCTCTACCGGGTCTTGCCAGAGGGTGCTCCACAGGTTCATCTGCACGCCTTCGGACTCAACTTTGGTCTTGCCCGGTTTGTGGGTAAGGCTGCCCCAAATACGCGGGGTAAACCCTCGGCTCTTTACGTGTTTGAGCAGCCCGTCTGCAAATGTTCTGTATACCTCGGCTTCGCCGTAGAACTCATCTGCGCCTACGTGTACCACACAGCCTTCTAACACGGGCTTGCCGCCCATGGTGGCATCGGGTAACAGGTATTCATCCAATACTTCACCCACAAACTTCAGGGTTTCGGGGTTTCCGGCGTCAATATGGTCGGAGCGTCGCCCGGGGTGATTCATGGGGCCTTGATAGATCAAATCCGGGCGTACCTTGGTGAAAGAGAGCGCGTGCCCCGGGGTGTCGAACTCCGGTACGATGTTGACACCACGAAGCTTGGCGTAATCAATGAGCTCACGGAACTCCTTTTTGGTGAAGTAAACGTCTTGGGCCGTCAGGGGTTGGCCGTTGGCACCTACCATCTTGCTTTCCAGACGAAAGGCGGTGTAGGCCTCTTGGAGCGGGTCGTGCCCGTCCTTGACGTATTCCTCCAAGAAGATGTAGTTATTGTTGATGACGAGATGCAAGTCATTCATCTTGTACCAAGCCATAGCATCAACGACATCTCTCAGGTCTTTGAGCGTATAGGGGGTGCGGGCAATGTCAAACAGGACACCGCGTACCTCGTAGCGGGGTACATCGTAGGCCGTGCCGTAGGGTACACTGCCACCCGTTTGCTTGAGAATTTGCAGAAGCGTACGAGAGCCCCAGAAGATACCGTTGGGACTACCCGAAGAAATGCAGATGCCATTGGCGTCTGTATGCAGGGTGTAATCCTCTGCTTCATTCGGGGTTGCGTCGTCTTTTACAGTGAAATAGATGTCGGCTTTGCTCTCTCCGTTAGCGGAATCTACAACAACGACCTCTTTCCCTAAAACCGCCTTGAGGTCTGCTGCAATAATGTCAACACGCTCTTGGTCTAAACCTTGCACACAAACAACTACCTTGTTGCCGGTCTTGTATTCTCCGGTACCGCCATTCCATTGCAGCAGAGAGGGAATAACCTGCGGTTTGGGGTTGCCTGCTTGTGCCTTATCGGCTACCTTAACTATAATTTCGTAATCTTTACTGAATGCTTCTTTGCCGTCTTTGGTGACTTTGAAGTTGACGTTGACGGGCGTGTCGCTGATTACTTGTTGCGTGCTGCCATCTGCACGAATAATATACTCGTAGTCAGCACCGAGCAGTTCTACGGTGGCTCCTTCTACGGTGGGGATGGGGAGCTTATGGCCGCCTATCAATTCTGTAGGTACGGTCAGGCTGTCAGCAATCTGTTTGGCATTTTGGGCTAACAGATTGGTGGCAGACATTGCCGCCAGCATCAGTAGTGTGGTTTTTTTCATGACTGATTATTCTGTTTGGGAGGGGTAAGCATCACGCAATGTATACCCACGGCAGCCTTGTTGCCGCAGGTGCGCAATGCAGGTTAGTAGGTAGCTGCAGCTCACTGAGAGTTTGCTGCATACAGTTGAAAGCTTTTTGCGGGGTGTTGCAATCTTGGCTCAGGTGGGCAAGCACTATGTGTTGTAAGCCGCTGTGGGCAATGCTGCGTACAAAATCACACGCCTGCTCGTTGGAGAGGTGCCCGAAATGACTCGCTATTCGCTCGATGAGATACAAGGGGCGGCCGGAGCTGCGCAGCATGTCGGGGTCATAGTTAGACTCCAAATACAGAGCATCCACCTCTTTAAGCAGGTTCTGCATGTCTCGAGTTACTTTGCCCGTGTCTGTAACATATCCCAGCTTTTTGCCGTCGCATTCAAATAAATATCCAACGGGATCTGTTGCGTCGTGATTGACACTGAATGCGGTAACACGTATGTCGCCTACTTGTACGGGGCTGCCGGGCTCTATGTAGGTATAAACGGCATTCTCTGCGATATAGCGCAACTCTTGCCCCATGTAACGAGTACAGTAGATGTTGAGTTGCTCTTTTTTGTCAAGTTGGCCCAACCCACAAACGTGGTCGGTATGCTCGTGCGTAAAGAGCACGGCATCAATCTGCTTGATGCTCAGCTCACACTCTTGTAAACTTTTGCGTATGCGAAGAGCACTGATGCCGGTGTCTACCAGCAGACGCGTGTTGCCACCGCATATCACGGTGGCATTACCCTTGCTGCTGCTGGCCAGTACGGAAAATCTCATCAGTTCTCCGGGGTGGGAATAATTTCGATGGGGCTTTGGCCCGGTGTAGTGATGATAATGCGCTCTCCCATCGGGGCTTCTACGCGAGGACGTATAATAACCTCCTCTGCTTCAGCCTTGGCGCGGGCCTCAGCCTCAGCCTTGGCGCGGGCCTCTGCCTCTGCCTTGGCGCGGGCCTCTGCTTCAGCCTTGGCGCGGGCCTCTGCTTCAGCCTTGGCGCGGGCCTCTGCTTCAGCCTTGGCGCGGGCTTCTGCTTCGGCCTTGGCGCGGGCTTCTGCTTCGGCCTTGGCGCGGGCCTCAGCCTCAGCCTTGGCGCGGGCCTCTGCTTCAGCCTTGGCGCGGGCTTCTGCCTCAGCCTTGGCGCGGGCCTCTGCTTCAGCCTTGGCGCGGGCCTCTGCCTCAGCCTTGGCGCGGGCCTCTGCTTCAGCCTTGGCGCGGGCCTCAGCCTCAGCCTTGGCGCGGGCTTCTGCTTCAGCCTTGGCGCGGGCCTCAGCCTCGGCCTTGGCGCGGGCCTCTGCCTCAGCCTTGGCGCGGGCCTCTGCTTCAGCCTTGGCGCGGGCTTCTGCCTCTGCTTTTGCGTAAGCTTCTTCTGCTGCTTTTCTGCGGGCCGATACCTTCATGTTTTCGGTAATAATAGCGGCTCGTTTATAGTTAGGCGCTACATCTTCGGGGGTAAGTTTATCGAGTGCTTTACCCTTATATTTACCGGTCTGCGCTTTCAGGAACTCTGTAACATTGTGTACGGTTGTCTCGGTTGGGGTGACAGCGGTTTGTGCTGCAAACATAATGCGCACAGCTTCACTTAAATCTGTCACAGTTCCTGTGTGGAAGTAAGGTGCGGTAAGAGCAACGTTGCGCAGTGAAGGCACGCGGAACATGTCTTTATGCTCGTCTTTCTTGGTGAAGTCTTTCAAGCCGAATGCTCCTTCTTGGTATCCCTCTGCATGGGCACGCAGCGGAGAATCGGTGTTAATGTACTCAAAGCTTTGGCCTCCTAAGGTGGGGCCTGTGTGGCAGGTGTAACAGCCATATGCCTTGAATGCTTCCATACCGGCCATTTGTTCTTCGGTAAGACTGCCTTCTCCCTTAAGATAAAGGTCGAAATCGGAGTCCGGGGTTACCAAGGTCTTTTCAAAAGCAGCAATGGCATCAGTGATGGTTTCTGCCGTAATTCCCCTGTCGCCGTATACTTTTTCAAACAATGCAACGATGCGCTCATCTTTAGCAAGCTCTGCGGCTATAGTGTTCCAATCTTCGGGGGTGCTGTAGCCCATCTCTACGGGATTGAGGGGGGGACCACCTGCTTGTTCTTGAAGGTCACGGGCGCGACCATCCCAGAATTGTCGAATATGGGTTTCGGCATTGTATACTGTGGGGGCATTTACGCCACCCAACTGGGGCTTGCCGTCGGGACCCGGTACGCCCTCAGACTTTGCAAGGTTGTCGGTGCCACCCTTGGTAAGGTCGTGGCAACTGGCACATGATACTTGGTTAGTCGTAGACAGTGCAGGGCTGAAGTAAAGCATGTGCCCCAGAAGAACGCGTGCTTTTTCTTTTGCATCAGCCGCTTCCTCGGCCGGGGCAATCGGGGCAAACGCTACATGGTGAATAAGCTCTTCATCATAGTAATAACGCATGATTTTGACGTCATTCATGGTGAGCTTCGTTGTCGGGTGTACGATGGTGTAGGCTGTCGGGGGCATGCGACGTGTGCGCAGAACATAGTCCATCTTGGCCATGTTCACTTGCTCTGTACGTATGTCACCATCTGTTTTCATGGTGAAGGCTCTTTGAGCACCTTCTACATCCCTGCGCAATTTGCCGAAAGCAAAGAAGTTAATGAACTTGCTGTATTGGGGATTCTCACCGTGGCAGGCTGCGCATTTTTGCTCCATAATGACATCTGCCATGGCTTTTGCTGCCTCTCGGTTGGCAGGCACCGGTAATTCATCTTCGTGACCGGCCGGGTAAAAAATCATGGACAACACGCTTGCTGTCGCGATTGTCACGGTTGCAGCGCTCACGCCATAGAGGTAAGGGATAATTTTTTTATTCATGTTCGACGCGTCGTTTGTACTATACCACTTTAACATATTTTTCCCACAATTCAAGCTGGAATTACGCATGCACAGTTGAAAATTGCGTTTGATGAACAAAAACACCCGCGAGACAGGCGCCCGCGGGTGTTGGATTAAAACGTTTTATGAGGGTTACATATTCATGGCATCAGGGTTGTCAAGCAGCCCCGATTTTTCCAGATAATAATCGTAGCCACCGGCGTAGGGGGTGACTACCCCGTGAGAAATGTGAAGGGTTTTCTCTGCCAAAGCACGGATGAAGTGCACATCGTGCGAAATGAAGACCAAGGTGCCTTCGTAGCGTTTGAGAGCTTGCGAGAGGGCTTCGACACTCATGATGTCCAAGTGCGTTGTCGGCTCGTCCATTAACAGCAGATTGGGCGGGTTGACCAAGAATTTTACCAAACAGAGGCGCGATTTCTCACCACCACTAAGCACCTCTACTCGCTTTTCGCAATCGAGCTTGCGGAACATGAAAGAGCCGAGCACGGCACGCGCTTCTTCCTCTCTCAACTCGGGGTCGGCATTCATGATTTCCTCTAACACCGTAAAGTTGGGAGTAAGGTTTTCGGAGCGCATTTGTGAGAAATAGCCGATGCGGGTGGTGGTACCCAAGGTGCGCTTGCCTTCATCTATGGGGACAACCCCGGCTAATATCTTGAGCAAGGTCGATTTGCCGGCACCGTTGGGCCCTACCAGTACGATGCGGTCGCCTCGCTCAATGAGGAGGTCCAAGTTCTTGTAAATGCGCTTGTCACCGTAGCTCTGGCCTACTTTCTCCAGCTCGAGCACTCGCTGCATGGCGCGGGGCGGTTGCGGGAAGATGAACTTGAAGACGCGGCGCGCCTGCTTGGGTTTTTCGATACGGCGTATTTTTTCCAACTGCTTGATACGGCTTTGCACCTGTGCCGCCTTGGAGGCCGTGGAGCGGAACCGCTCGATGAAGGCCTCGAAGTGGGCAATTTCTCGCTGTTGGTTGCGCCAGGCAGCCAGCAGAAGCTCGTATCGTTGCTCTTTAAGCTCCAAAAACTTGGTGTAGTTGCCCGTATAACGCACCAGTTCTTGGTTTTCGATGTCGTACACGGTTTCGACCAATTCATCCATGAAGTCGCGGTCGTGCGAAATCATGAAGATGGCCCCGGGGTAGTTCATGAGGTAGCGGCGCAGCCACAGCAAGCTCATCAAGTCCAAGTGGTTAGTGGGTTCGTCGAGCATCAGCAAATCAGGCTCTGCTACCAGTAATTGCGCCAAGTGTGCGCGCATCACCCAGCCGCCACTCATCTCGCGTGCGGGACGATGAAAATCTTCATCCTTGAATGCCAACCCTTTCAGAATACGCTTGGCTTTGGGCTCAATCTGGTAGCCGTTATTGGCAATGAAAACATCCATGGCATGGGCGTATTCATCGCTGGTGTTGTCGCCCTTGGCATCGCAAAGTTGAATGGTGCGAATGGCTTGCCCCATCTCGGGCGTTATGCTCATGGCTATCTCCAGCACGGTGCGGTCGCTGGGATCGCCTGCCTCTTGCGGTAGGTAGCCTACCACGCCGTATTCGTCCATGATGATCTGACCCTCATCGGGCGTGTCTTCTCCCAATATCATGCGAAACAGGGTGGATTTGCCCGCTCCGTTCGGCCCTACCAATGCTATGCGCTCACCCCAGTTGACGATTAACTCTGTCTCGTAAAACAAGGTGCGCCCTGCGTGTGCTTTTGTCAGTTTCTTGATGGTCAGCATGCGCGGGTATTATACACGCATTTTTTGAAATTGCAATCCGTATTTGACCATAGCCCCTATTTTGATTCATCAATCTACGGTTAACAAGCCGGGGCAGAGGGAGCGGAGCATGGGTGTTAGTGCATCATCTACGCTGCCGCCGAAGTGCAGGGGGACGTCACCGAGCATGGCCGACATGGCCAGAGTTTCTGCATCTCCCGCAAACAAGGTGGAGCCCATTTGCCATAAGGAAAAAACTTTTTGCTGTCCATTATTGTAAGAAAGCGTTATAAGCACCCATTCATTACCGATACCGGCATGTTCGCAAAAGAAAATGGTGGGGTGAGAGCTTTTCAGAATGTCTGCCAGTTGCGCGGTTTGCTCCTGAGTCAGCGTCATGGTTTGGTAGCATTGCTGTTCTGCATCCAAGTAGCGGATGACGGCTCCTTGCGGTTGCCCGATGGTAAGCGGATAGAAGGTAAAATACCAGATGGCGCCGATTAAAAAAACGGCCAATATGCTGTAAATAAACTTTTTGTTCATTTTTACAATGTCGGCTGAACTTTAGTCGGGGGTGCTCTGCGTTTGAAGCTGTTGCGAGGCGAAGCACGTTAAGCCTACAGGCGCTCCTGCTGTAATACCGGCTGCTAATATGACGTTGCCTGCTAAGGTAAGCGGTATATCTACCCCTACGGCCAAAAGTATCCCCAACGGGTAGGCATAATACTTGTGGGCATCCGTGCGAGATTGATAATGGCTTAATTCATGGATATCTGCGAAGGCGAATACTTTGTGCTGCGTTACTTTTTGGGCATGCGGGGGTAGGGTTTCCAGGTATTGGGAGGTGCCATCCCATGTTACCCACAGCCCTTTACCGTCTTTTTCGGCATCTGATTTTGCTTGAGCGAGCGTGCTGTCAAGGCTGTAATCATACACGCGAATGTATACAGGTGTTGCCTGCTCTTGTATGGGGGTATAGATGCGCCCGGCACCTCCATGCATGCCGATAATGGATGCAGGGGCATCTTTGGTTATCGGGGTTTGCCCGCCACGCGCCGGCCCCATGAATCCCTTGACATAGTATGCATGGCCTACTTGGTATAGTTCTACATTTTTTCTGTCTTCTACCCAATACGCTTTATCGATGACCTTAGCGCGGTTCCATACGTAGCGGTGAACGGTGCTTACGCAATTACTCAGCATCAGCGAGAGAATAAGACAACAGGCAATGCGTGTTTTCATGGGGATTATGCCAGGCAACCGGGGCAGTTGCGCACGAAATGGTTAGGTGTTATTTCAACAAGTTCGGGGATGCTGCCGGTGAGGCACAGCTCGGGCTTGCCGATGATGTTGCGGTCTTTGAAGGTGCAGCCGCAAGCGGGGGTCTTGAGGGTAGGGGGAAATCCCGGTATGGTTTGCAGGCGTGTGCCTTTGGAATGTGCCGCCGGTATGGATGCCATCAGCGCGCGTGTATAGGCATGCCGGGGGTGTTGCATCAGCTCCTCGGCCGGGGCGCTTTCCAAAATACTGCCCGCATACATTACCTGAATGCGGTGGGCGTAGCGCCGTACCACGCCCAAATCATGCGTGATGAGGATGATGGCCGTACCCAGCTCTTGCTGGCGCGCCTGCAATAAATCTAACACTTGTTTCTGCACGGTGACATCCAGTGCAGTGGTGGGTTCATCGGCTATGAGTAGTTGCGGGCGCGTGATGAGCGCCATGGCTATCATAACGCGCTGGCGCATGCCACCGGAAAACTCGTGAGGGTAGGCCTTGGCTCGCTTTGCCGGGTCGGGTATGCCTACTCGCGATAATTCTTCTATGGCCAGAGCCCGTGCCTCTTGCCATTTCATGCCTTTGTGTATCACCAAGGGCTCTGCTACCTGGTCGCCTATGGTCATGCACGGGTTTAAGCTTGTCATCGGGTCTTGAAATATCATGGAGATGCGGTTGCCGCGCAGTCTTGATAATTCTTTCTCGTTGAGCTTTAACAGGTCGACCCCATCAAACTTGGCTTGCGCCCCCTCCGGTATGTATGCAGGTGGTTTCGGCAGTAACCCCATCAAGGCTGAGCATGTTACCGATTTCCCCGAGCCACTTTCGCCTACTATCCCCAAGGTCTCTCCCGCCTGTATGTCAAAACTGACGTCTGTTACGGCATAACTCGTCCCTTTGCGGTTGCGAAACTCCACACTCAATCCCTTTACCTGTAACATGGGGGCTCTCATAGCGTGCTTTCAAAATCAAATATAAAGTCGGGGCGACAGGATTCGAACCTGCGACATCCAGCTCCCAAAGCTGGCGCTCTACCAGGCTGAGCTACGCCCCGAACGGTTGAGCGAGATTTGTGGGCATAAAAAAAGTGGCTCGGGACGGGTTCGAACCGCCGACACGCGGATTTTCAATCCGCTGCTCTACCAACTGAGCTACCGAGCCACGTGATGCAGACCGCATTTGCGAGGTGCGGGCAAAGTTTACTCTTTTTTTATCCGTTTGGCAAGTAAAAAATGAAGAAAAATTTAATTTTTTTTACGCTTCGGTTGTAAGTGATTGATATATGGGAGCAATATGTATTTGAAAGTGCCTGAGTATTTTGCTTGACTTTTCGGGATTTGAGGGCAGAATAGAGCTAAATATGAATACGCGTACAGTTTTTGAATTTGATGTACCGACGCGCACGCTGTTCGGCGCCGGGAGCCTGAACCGATTGCATGAGCAGAGTTTGCCCGGTAAGAAGGCTTTGTTGGTGATATCCAACGGTAAATCTACCCGCGCACACGGGTATTTGGCGCGCACTGTTGAGCAGTTGGAAAAAGCCGGGGTCTCAAGTGTTGTTTTTGATAAGGTGGAGCCCAATCCGTTAAAAGACACCGTTATGGCCGGTGGCGCATGTGCCCGCGAGCATGAGTGTGATTTTATCGTGGCTTTGGGGGGCGGTAGTGTGATGGATGCCGCCAAAGCCATTGCCATTGTCGCCACAAATGACGGTGATTTGTGGGATTACGTGCTTTTCGGCACCGGCAAGGGTAAGCCGGTTGCACAGCAACCCTTGCCTATTGTTGCCATTACTACAACCGCCGGAACCGGCTCCGAGACCGATGGCGGAGGTGTTATCACCAACCCCGAAACCCATGAGAAAACCGGCGTGTTCGATGGTACTCGCCTCTTCCCGCGCTTGGCGATTGTAGACCCCGAGCTTATGTGCTCTGTGCCGCCTGCTTTTACGGCATACCAAGGGTTCGATGCCCTGTTCCACAGCACCGAGGGGTACATCTCTCGCAAGGCGAATCTCATCAGCGATATGGTGGCTATTACCGCCATTGAAAATGTAGGGCGTTATTTGGCTGCTACCGTTGCGAACGGTGGTGATTTAGCCTCTCGCGAGCGTGTGGCATTTGGTAATTGGCTCTCCGGGGTACAAATGGTAGTGGGTACTTGCACGAGTGAACACTCTTTGGAGCATGCGCTTTCCGCATATCACCAAGAGCTCCCCCACGGTGCCGGCCTTATCATGATAAGCCGTGCTTATTATACTCATTTCATCAATAAGGGATGCTGCCCCGAGCGTTTTGTGCGCATGGCCAAGGCTTTGGGTATGGAAGATGCCAAGTGCCCCATGGACTTCGTGACGGCTCTTACCCGTCTGCAAGAGGCATGCGGTGTGGCAGACTTGCGTATGAGCGATTACGGTATTACTCCCGATGAGTTTGAAACTATGGCTCATAATGCCGTGTCATCCATGGGGTTCCTTTTCCCGGCAGACCCGGCCGAGCTTTCCATAGAGGATTGTGTAGCCATTTATCAAGCTTCTTACAAATGATGAAAAAGTTTATTCTTACGGTAGCGGTCACTTGCTTGACGTCTCCCTTAGCTTTGGCTTGGGGTGAGTCCGACCGTGCCGCCTGCGATGCTTTGGCTGCCCGCGCTGCACAGGGTTTTGAAGATTTATTGCGTTATACGGAGCACCATATCTCGCACTTCAATTACAAAGGCAAAGACCTTTGGCAAATTGAGGTGCCCAAGCTGATGCGGCAAGTTGCGGTATCGGGCAATGTAAATGAATGCACCCCGGGCGGTTTTACGCCTTTGCAAGTTGCTTGTTATTATGCGGATAAAGATTTGGTGGAGATTTTGCTGAAGAACGGAGCCGATGCCGATGCTCGCCCTGCGGGATGGCGGGGGTACGGTTTCCCCGGGGATTCTCCCGTGGCACTTTGCGTGCGTGGCATGACCGCTGAGACGGCAGATGCCCGTGTGGAAATTGTCAAGGTGTTGTTGGCTCACGGTGCAGATCCCGATGCCGATATGATGCATTGGGTGTGGGGTGGGTCGGCACCTGTGACTCCCTTCTGTTACTTGGGGGATGAACCCTATAACAACGCCATGCGTTTGGCGTTGCTGCAAGGCAGCAAAACTGATTTACGCATGCGCTCCCGCACTTGGGAGATGACGTGGGCCTTGTATTCTCCTGAAGTAATACACGCTTTGTTAGAGGGAGGAGTGAGCCCCAACCGCTCGTCCGGGGCCAAGGGTGAAACGCTCTTGCTGCATTTGCTCCGAATTGGCGATGCCGAGCTTTTGAAACTGGCTCTTGACAAAGGGGCAGATGTGCGAGAAGGGCGGGCGTTGAAACTTTATCATGGGGGCTACCTGTTTGCGATTCCGGCAGATGAGAATGCTTCCCCTGAAAAAGCGGTTGAATTGGCTGCTTTGTTGGTGAAAGCCAAGGCCGACCTCAAAGGTACTTTCAATGGTATGAGCTTGTATGGGTTTTACTGCAACATGAATACCCCTGCGGCTCGTGCCCTTTGCAAATTCTTTGAAAGTAAGGGAATTCGTCGGTAAAAAAACGATATTATAAGCAGAAAAAATCAAACGGACTCATCATGGGGCCGTTTGCCGGGTTGATGTTTTACCCTTTGCATATATCTGTGTAATGATGCGGTAACGCAATGCTTTTTTCCTGTCAGTAGTCGGACTTTGTGCTTGAATCGCAGGGGCCTCAGTAGTACAATAGCCGCGCTATGTTCTACATTACTACAGCAATCGATTATACTAATGGTTCTCCCCATATCGGGCATGCTTATGAGAAGGTCCTGGCGGACGTATTGGCTCGTTGGCACCGAATGTGTGGCGAACCTACGTATTTTCTGACAGGTGTAGACCAGCACGGGCAGAAAGTGCAGCAAAAGGCTGAAGAGGCCGGAATCTCTCCGCAAGAATATGCCGATACCGTAACGGAGCGCTTTGTTGCCCTTTGGAAGCGCCTCGGCCTACAGTACGATGGCTGGGCCGCTACCACCGACCCCCGCCACGAGGCATGCGTGCAGAAGATTTTGACCAATCTGCGCGATAAAGGTTGCTTGTACAAAAAGGCATACAAAGGCTTTTACTCCGTACGCCAAGAGCAGTTCTTGACCGACAAGGAACGTGGCGAGGATGGTAATTTCGGCCCCGAGTGGGGACAAGTGATTGAGCTGGAAGAGGAAAACTGGTATTTCAACCTCACGGCTCACATCGGTTGGCTTAAGGAGTTTGTGTCCACTCACCCCGATTGCGTGCAGCCCGAGTTCCGCCGCCAAGACCTGTTGATGGCCATAGAGCGGGCAACGAACGATTTGTGCATCTCTCGCCCCAAGGACCGTTTGAGCTGGGGTATACCGTTGCCTTTCGACCCGGATTTTGTGACCTACGTGTGGTTTGATGCCCTCATCAACTACATATCCTTTGCCGGCTATTTGTCCGACGGTGACCCCACATTGCCCGATTTCGGGAAGTTGTGGCCGGCCGCCTGCGAGGTGATAGGTAAGGATATTCTTATACCCGCCCACGGTATATACTGGCTGTGCATGCTGCATGCCATGGGCTTCAGCGATGAAGAAATGCCCCGCCTGCTGGTGCATGGTTGGCTCAACATCAAGGGCGAGAAAATGTCCAAGTCCCTCGGTAACATAGTAGACCCCAATGACCTGTGCGACGTATTCGGAGCCGAGGCCGTGCGCTACTATTTGGTGCGCGATACCAAGGTGGGTTATGACAGCGACTACGACCCCGAGCGTCTCAAGATGATTTACAATACCGAGCTTGCCAACGATGTGGGCAACCTCTGCAACCGCTCCCTCAATATGTGCGTACGTTACCTCGGTGGCGTTGTAACGGTGGCAGATTCTCTTGCCGACGATGAACTCTCCGTTGCTCTGCGCCAAAGCCTGGCCGATACAGAAGCCCGCTTTGCCGAGCATATGAACAACTACAGCACCTCTGAGGCGTTGGCGGTACTCAATGCCCATGTGGGGCAGTGCAATGCCTTTATCGAAAAAACGCAGCCCTTCATGCTGGTCAAGGATGAGAGCCGCCTTGCCGAGCTGCAAAGCGTGCTGGCTCACCTGCTGGAGAGTTGCGCTCACATCGGCTATCTTCTCGGGTGCGTGCTGCCCGATGCTTCTGCCCGCATTCTCAGCCAGCTGCAGGTAGATGCCTCCACCCTTACCCCGCAGACCTTGTCGTGGGGCATTCTGAAGAATGGGCACACCGTGTTGGCCCCCAGCCCGGTATTCCCCCGCATTCTTTCCGAAGAAGAAAAGCAGAAGATGGCCGAGAAAGCTGCCAAGGCTGCAGCCAAAGCTGCTCGTAAAGCCGCTGCCCAGCAACAGTAACACGGCTATGTTTAATCAAGAGGTTATTACAGAGGCAGAGATTGCCGGTGTGCAAGTGCCCGCCGGTAATGCCGTGATTTTGCCGGAGGGCTCGCGCATTTACATCACGCAAATGCTGGGTAACTCGGTCACGGCTGCCACTGATATTGGCTTGGTGCGCATTACCAAGGCAGAGGCTGCCCGCGGCGGTATTATCCCCCCCGAGGAGCATAAACCACAGGAGGATATGAGCAATCTCTCCCTTGAGGACCGCGTGTGGAAGGTGCTCGGTAATGTATACGACCCGGAGATTCCCGTAGATATTGTTAATCTGGGCTTGGTGTACGAGGTTGAGGTTGTGCCCCAACCCGACAAGGGTGCCTATGTGCATGTGATGATGACCCTTACTGCACCCGGCTGCACGATGGGGCCGCATATTATGGCCGAGGCAGAGGCCGGTATTTATGCCCTCGAGGGCGTGGGCGATGTCAATGTCGAGTTTGTTTGGGACCCGCCGTGGAGCCAAAACATGATGACCGAAGAAGCCCGCATGCAGTTGGGCCTTATCTGATACTCTCACTATGGGCAAGCCTGACTTGGAATTGACAGAGTCTGATATGCGCCATTTGGCAGAGATGAGTGCCATGGTGCTCTCTATGTTCGGTCAAATGCAGGCAGATATGGATGACCCCAAGGTGCAGGCTTGGCATAAGCTGTGTGTCTCCATCCTCAAATCTGCGCACCAATTACCTACCATTGCCCGCCATATGGAGCTTAACCCCGATTGCGGTTATTGGTTTTTCAAACGCTCATATGTGGATACTGCTTTCTACTCGGATATACTCGAAGATTACCGCGATGCTACTTTTTGGGCAGAGCTGGTGAGCCGCATGGCCGAGCAAAGTCTCGTGGAAAACCTCGGCGATGAACGCGCCTCGCTGCTCTCTGATGAGGAGCGCGCTGCCCGCGTTTCTTCTCTTGAAAAAGCGCTCTGGAACGAGGTCAATACCCACGGCCTCGACCGCCTGCTGTTTATGCTCCCACCCGAGGAGAGTTAATCAGGGAAGCTTCCCTCTCATTGTTTGCCCGTTTTCGGGGGCGATGAATTGTTCTGCGGGGATTCCTGCTGCCTTGAGGGCTGCTGCCAGGTCATCTAAATTTTCTTGGTAGCCATCGTCGGCGAGTTGCCACGTGCCGAAGTGGCAAGCAATGGCAAGAGGGGCGTGCAGTTGTTGCATGATGTGTACGGCATCGGCCGGGTTGGTATGGTGGGTGCGTATCCAGTCCGGTCTGTAGGCCCCTATGGGGAGTATGGCAACATGGGGTGCGCCGAGTCGGCGATAGATGTCGTCAAAGCATCGGGAGGCTGCCGTGTCGCCCGCAAAAAAGAGATGCGGGCCGTTTTTTACCAAGATGGAGAACCCACACCAAAGCGAGCGGTTGCTGCCCTCGGGGTGGCGGTAGCGGCGGCTCCAGTGCAGGGCAGGGGTGAGGGTTATGCTTACCTCGGGGCTTACCTGTACGGTGTCCCACCAGTCTTTTTCCTCGCATCGGGGGGTGGCGTTGGTATGGTAGTTGAGCAGGCTGCGCAGACCGAGGGGGACGATGAAGAGTGGGTTGTCCCGCTCATAAAGTCGCTTGAGGGTTGTTGCATCAAAGTGGTCGTAGTGGTCGTGCGAAATCAGGCAAACATCTATCTTGGGCAGGGCATCCCATGCAATGCCGACGGGCCGTTTGCGCTTGGGCCCTGCAAATTGTACCGGGCTGGTGTAGTTGCTCCAGATGGGGTCGGTGAGGATGTTGATTCCTCCTGCGCGGATGAGTAGGGTGGAGTGGTTGACCATGGTGACCTCCCAGTTGCTGCCATCCACATTTGTCGCTAATTGCGGGCGGCAGGTGTTTTCTGCCACCTCGGGGTAGTGCCCTTTGACTCGCTTGCGGAAAAACCAGCGAAAAATGGAAGATGCCTTGTGTGTGCTTTTGAGTCCTACGCGTTCCGGGTTGTAAAAGTATTTACCGTTGAAGTGGTCGGTAACGGGGCCGTCCCATTCACCTGCACGGCAGATGGTGAGAGGCAGCAAGAGGTCAATGCCTTTGCCTACACCTACCGCACACGCGGTGCCTGCCATGGTTTTGAGGAACCATCGGCGGCTTTTTCCCTTGTTTTGTTTATCGCCCTTATCTTCTGCCCCTTCGTGCATGTGCAAGATTGTATGCTAAAGCGGGCCTTTGTGCAAGCAGAAAGAAAAACCGCTGTTCCCATGGCAGGAACAGCGGTCGAAAATGGACTCTGTAGGGGGCTTTACAGATTGCCCGTAAGGAGAGGCCAAGTACCGAGAGCAACAATCAGAATGACGCATGCCGTCATAACTCCTGCTGTTACCATGGGTACATTGAGGGGCTTGTCCTCGGGCTGTTGCTTCTCCCAGTACATCTCGCGGATAACCTTGAAGTAATAGTAGAAACCAACGGTGGCACCCAGTATCATGATGAAGAGCAATGTGGTAAACCAGCAATTCAACTCTGCTATGCCATAGGCATTGATCAACGCGCAGAACGAGTCAAACTTCACGATGAAACCGTAGGTTAACGGTACACCGGCCAAAGAGGCAAAGCATACGGTGATGAGGAATGCCAGTACGGGGTTGGTCTTGCCCAAGGCGCGGAAGGCTGAGATTTCTTCGTGACCACGCTGGGTACGTACCATGGCAATGGCGTAGAATGCTGCCATGGTGGCCAGCAAGTAGGCTGTAAGGTAGTTGGCTACCTGGGCCTGGGCTGCCTCACCTACATCATTGATGAGAAATACCATGATGAAACCGGCCTGTGCGATGGAGGAGTAACCCAACAGGCGCTTGGCGTTCGTTTGCCCGATGGCTCCCAAGTTACCGATAATCAGGGTAATGGCTGTCAGAATAACAAAACACTCTACGATGGATACTAATTGGTTGCCTACAAACGGGGCCAACAGCATGCACAGCACCGCAAAACCTGCCGTTTTGGAGGCTACTGCCAAGAAGGCCGATACCGGCGTGGGCGCACCTTGGTACACATCCGGAATCCATATGTGCATGGGGGCTGTGCCCGTCTTGAAGAATGCACCTGCCAGCAACAGCGCCATGGACATCATAAACCCGATGCGCAGAGAATAGTCGGCATGGTAAAGTACTTTGTATACGACAGATGAATCAAGCATGAATGTGCCGCTCATGCCGTAGTACCATGCTGCACCGAATACCAGAAGCCCCGTGCTCATGGCACCGAGAATGAGGTATTTGACACCGGCCTCGATGGAGCCTTGGTTGCGGCGGAAATAACCTGCCAGTACATACGAGCTGAGGGTAACTACCTCTAAGCTCACAAAGAGCATGATGATGTCTTTTGCCTGTGTAAGGGCGCAGATACCTGCACATGCAATGAGGGGCAGTGCATACAGCTCAGAGGTGCCCTCTTCGCTTTCGCTGCCCGAGATGGCCTCGCGTGTTACCTTGCGGTAGTCGTAGGCCAACAGCACGGCAAGGGCTGTGGCTATCACGGCCAATACGCGGAACCGGCTCAACTCGGCATCTCCGCCCATGCAGAAAGCCGTTGCGATGGCGCCTACGGCCCCGAAGATGGCATAAAAGCTCTTGGGGATTTTCGGCAAGAAGCAGTCGGCCATCAGGATGACGGTGGCCAGACCCACCAGTGTGAACTCAGGGATGAATTGTGCCCAAGTGTAGGTGGCTGAAATCATAGATGTTTCCATAATATTCTTTTAATGGTGGGTTCAGAGAATGATGAAGGGAATGATACCGAAGACGACGATGAAGATGGCGAGGAAGACTGCCGCAAGCTTGTCGCTGCAGCTCAACCCGGTGGCTCTCTCGGCTGCAATTCCGGGTTCGCCCTCGAAGACTCGACGGAAAGCGCGGAGCATGTAGACGGCACTGATGACCAGTCCCCACAGGGCAAACACTGTTGCCAACTGTATGGGGCCCAGCCCGCCGAACCAACCGGAGATTGTACCCGGTATGCCTCCCTCTACGGCTGCTGCGCCGGGGACCCACCCCTGGAAGCACGATACGAATACCGTGAACTCACCCGCAAAGTTGGCCAGTAAGGGAAGACCAATGGAGGCCAACCCGGCAAGTCCAAAGAGGAACCCCAGCCACGGTAACTTGCTTGCCAAGCCGCCCATGGAGTCCATCTCCAAGGTGCGGGTCTGGCTCTCGATTTGACCGTTGAGCAAGAAGAGCAGGGCAATGGTGAGACCGTGTGCCAGCATCAATACCGCAGCTCCCTTGAAGGCAAGCTCGTTGGCACCACCCATGGCTACGTAGGCCGCAAAGGCCAAGAAGATGTAGCCCATGTGCATGACGGAGGAGTTGCCCAACATGTCATCCAAGCGGGTTTGGGCGATGGTGACATATCCCACCCAAAGTACGTTGCCCAGCAGCAGTACCAATAATACATTGTTCCAGCAGCCGAAGAAGTCTGCACAGGCGGGGCCGAATGCCCAAGCCAAGGTGAACAGACCGTAAAGGCCGAACTTCTTGAGCACGCCGGCATGCAACATGGCGATGGGGGTGGGAGCACTGGCATAGGCCGGTGCTGCCCAGCTGTGGAAGGGGAACAGCGATACCAAGGTGCCGAACCCTACCAGCAGTAACCCGGAGACTAAGCACCCCGTCGGTACTGCGCCTGCAAGCGCTGCGGCCTTGATGGCGGTGAAGCTCCAGGCGTCCATCTGATAACACAGCAGCAGTAACCCTGCCAGTAATATCATGGAGGCCAAGCCCAGGTAGATGGTGGCCGTCCATGCTACGGTGCGACGATCTCCGCGCCCATAGTAGCCAATCATCACAAAGGTGGGGATGAGGGCCAACTCGTGGAATGCGTAGAAGGAGATGATGTTGTCGGACAAGAATGCACCGATGGCACCGGTGGACAACAACAGAGCAGAGATGCTCCAACTGCGCTCTGCCTCCTGATTGGGGGCCTTCAGGCCAAGAATGGCCCCGAAGGTGACAAGAACAGAGAGCGCGAGCATGATACGGCTGAGCGGCAGATTCAGGGTGAATTGCAGGTCATGGCCGGCAAAGGTGCTCCAGCATGCGCAGCCGGCGCAGTCGGGACACACGGTTGTGCTGATGACTGCCCACAATCCCATTATCAACGTGAAGGTAGCACTGGCGAGCGCTGTGGCACGGGCCGGTGCTTTTGCCAACCCGATGAGGGCTGCTGCAATCACAGGTACTAAGATAAGCCAAATAAGCATTGTCGTAAAATCAGGTTAAAGTGTATGGAATGTGAAGGCAAGGAGGAACATGATGAAGATGACACCAACGCCGATGATGAGGGCGTATGCTCTCAGCGAGCCTCCCTGTATCCGGCTGAGCATGATGCCGAATCGACCGACAAGCCACGAGGTGCCTTGTACCAGAATGCCACGAATGAGGGTTGTATCGATAAACTCGATAATGCGGGAGCCACACTCTTGCAGCGTGCCGATGAGCCCCTTGTCGTAGAATTTGTCGATGTACATGCGCTCTCGCAGACAGGTAGATATGGCGTTGCCGGTCAAGGGGTCCTTGCTGCGCTTGCCGTTGCCGTATATCAACCAGGCCAAGGCTAAGCCGACTGCCAATGAGCCCATGCTCACGTAGAAGGGTAAGCCGAGCTCAAAACCGTGTGCGTGGAATCCTTCATACGGTACGAGGGCATCTGCCACAAAACCGTAGCCGGAGATGACGGCCATGACAGCCAAGATGACAAGCGGCATGCTCATGGTGAAGCTTTTCTCTGTGGCGTGCTCGGCACCGTGTGCGCGGGCGTTGCCCAAGAAGGCTACCAAACACAGGCGTGCCATGTAGAAGGTGGTAAGGGCTGCTACACCTGCGCCTACCCAGAAGAAGAACGGACTCTTGGCCAGCGCGGCGTCCAAGATAAGCTCCTTGGAGAAGAACCCGGAGAATCCGGGGATGGCGATGAGTGCCATGGTGCCCATGAGGAAACATACGGTTGTGATGGGCATCTTCTTGCTTAAACCACCCATCTTCCAGATGTCTTGCTCGTGGTGGCAACCAATGATGATGGCACCGGCGCCCAAGAAGAGCAGAGCCTTGAACCATGCATGGGTGTACAGGTGGAACATGGCGGCTTCACCTGCCAGTAAACCTACCGCCATTACCATGTAGCCCAACTGAGAAAGGGTGGAGTAGGCAAGTATGCGCTTGATGTCGTCTTGCTGTACTGCCATGAGGGCGGCCAATACGGCTGTAATGGCGCCTACCCCGGCGATAACGGTGCAAGCTGTGTCGGTGAAGGCGGCTTCTCCCATGCTGACTTGCAAGCGTACCAGCATGTAAACACCGGCGGCTACCATGGTCGCTGCGTGGATGAGGGCAGATACCGGGGTGGGACCTTCCATGGCGTCCGGCAGCCATACGTGCAGCGGGAATTGGGCAGATTTACCAACAGCACCGCAGAACAGACACAATACCGTCGCTGTCAGTACCGCTGCGGGGATGCCTGCCGTGGCTGTGCTCATCTCGGCAAAGCTGAGGGTGCCGAATACGGCCATGGTGAGCAAAATACCGATGAGGAACCCGAAGTCACCCACGCGGTTGGTGATAAATGCCTTCTTGGCGGCATCTGCTGCGCTTTCTTTGTTGTACCAATGGCCGATGAGCAGGTACGAGGAGAAACCTACCATTTCCCAACCGATGAAGGTCATGGCTAAGTTGTCGGCCATCACGATCATGGTCATGCTGAACATGAAGATGCTCAGCCCGGCAAAGTAGCGGCTCTTGTTGGAGGGGTCACCCTTCATGTAACCCAATGAGAAGATGTGTACCAAAAGACCGATGCCTGTCACTACCAGCATCATGCGCATGGCAAGCGGGTCCATCAACAGCCCGAGGCTCAGCGAGGGCATGCCCTCGGTTTCGATGGGCATCCAGGTGTAGACATCGGGTGTTACTGCGGGCAGCATGCCCGACAAATAGGCTACACACAGCCCGAAGGTGCCGAGGGCGGATAAGATGGAGAGTGCTGCTGCACAGCATGAACACTTGCTGAAGCCCAGCCAGTTAATGGCTGCTACTGCCAGCGGCAACAGAAGGAATAACCAGGGGAGATTCTGTATCATATTGCTTGGTTCTTGGGGTTAGTCTTTCAGGGTGGTGATGGCCGTGCTCTCTACCGACTTGCGGGCGCGGAACATGGCAACGATGAGGGCAAGACCAATGGCTACTTCGGCAGCAGCCACGGCTACGACAAAGAGTGAAAGTACCTGCGGGTCATACACGGGTACGCCCTCTGTGCCTTGTGCACGAGAGAAGGCTACCAGCGATATGTTGGCGGCACTGAGCATCATCTCAAGGCACATGAATACCACGATGATGTTTTTGCGGATGAGTACGCCCGCCAACCCTATGGAGAACAGGATGCCGGAGAGTATCAGATAATGAGCTAAAGAGGTCATGGTGTTTGTGTCTTGGTTTAGTCTTTACGAATCTTGCGGCCGAGTGCTACGGCACCTACCGTGCCGGCCAGCAGCGCAAAGCTGAGGATGACAAAGGGGATGTTATACTGTGAAAAGAGCGTTGCGCCCAGTGACTTGACGTCGTTTTGATTCTCTGCCAGTGCCGGTAATTCTGCGCCGGAGAGTTCACCCTCCGGTACGGCAGGGCAACTTGTGGCATCGTAGTCGCAGCAGCAAAGGGCCTTTATGGGGCATTTGCTGTCGGCGGCTCCCGGCAGCAGCAGGGCTACCTTGGTCACCATGCCCGCAAAAATACCGGCGATGATAACACCGACTATTGCGCGCGGCAGGCTAGACAGATTGCGCTCCTCGCTCTTGACGTCGAGCATCATCACAACGAAGAGGAAGAGTACCAAGATGGCGCCGGCATAGACGATGATTTGTACAATGCCCAAAAACTGGGCTCCCATGCAGAACAGCACTGCTGCCGTTGAGGCAAAGCTTACTGCCATGCACATGGCCGAGTTTACCGGGTTACGCGAGGCTACCACGCCAAAGGCGCTCAGCACGGCGATGGCCGCGAACAAGCAAAACAGGATGGAGGATATTGCAGCTTCCATAATCGTGTGTGTTTATTTGTATTGGTTCCACTTGTTTACAAGCCCCTTGCGTGTGCCGCCGAGCTTGTAGAGGGTTTCCTTGTTGCGGATGGCATCCTTGCGATCCGTGGGGGTGATGAGGTATTCCTTGGAAAGGAAGATTGCCTGCTCGGGGCATGCCTCTTGGCACATGCCGCAATAGATACAACGCAGCATGTCGATTTCGAACTCCGCCGGGGCCTTCTCTTGCTTTTGGCAAGAGGCATTGGGATCTACGGCTCCGGGGGTTATCTTGATGGCTCTTGCCGGGCAAATGAACTCACAAAGCTGGCAAGATACACAGCGCTCGCGGCCGTCCTCGCCTCGTACCAGTGTGGGGGCGCCACGATAGTAATCGGGCAGGTGGTCGTCCCAACGCTGCTCGGGGAAGGGCATACAGGCACCTACGCCTTTACCATTGAATTCCTTTTTGCTGCGGCTCTTCCCCATGAGGGAGAGCGCTAAGTGCTTGAAAGTGATGGCAAGCCCCTTGACCAGCTCGACTACGTATATCTTGTCGAGGAAGGAGAACTTGGGGCGTTTTACGGGAATGTAAGACATAGCTTGAAATCCTTGTGTGTGATTAGTTGATGAAGTAGATGATGGCTGCTGTCAGGAAGATGTTGGCTACGGTGACTTCCAAGAAGACGAGCCAGCCGAGTTTCATCACCTGGTCCCAGCGGAAGCGCGGCAGGGTCCAGCGCACCCACACGAAGAAGAAGATGAAGGCAACCAGCTTGATAAGGAACATCGCAAACTGGCATATCACGGCAAACCAGTCGCACCATGCGTGCAAGGCTGCGTCTGCCCCGAAACCGATGGACCAACCGCCTAAGAAGAGCGTGACCACCAGCGCAGAGCCGATTACCATGGCGGCGTATTCACCCATGAAGAATGAGGCAAATTTCATGGAGGAGTATTCGGAGTGGTAACCGCCTACCAAGTCGGTTTCACACTCGGCCATGTCAAAGGGTGTGCGGTTTGCCTCGGCAAAGACGCAGGTCACGAATACGACAAAGCTGATGAGCATGGGCAGCATCATGAACCAACGCTCCCAAGTAAGGCCTTCTCCCCACAACGGCAGAAGCGTCCAGCCGTTGTCGGCTTGGTATTGTACGATGTTTTGCAGGTTGAGTGTGCCGAACATCATGAGCAGCGGAATGATGGAAAGCCCCATGGCTACCTCATACGAAATGAGCTGGGCCGTGGCACGCAAACCACCCAAGAAGGGGTACTTGGAGTTGGAGCTCCACCCGGCCAGTGTAAGACCGTAGACGGAAAGCCCGGAGATGGCAAAAATCCACAACGGACCAATGCCTAAGTTGGCTACACACATGTTGACATCGCCAAACGGTGTGCTGAACCCGGAGGCAAAGGGAATAACAGCAGCTGCTACCAAGGGCGGACCCAATACCAGCATGGGGGCAAGGGTGAAGTATACCTTGCGCACGTAGCTGGGGGTGAGTTCTTGCTTGAGGAAGAGCTTAGCACCGTCCAGGCAGGGCTGCATGAGACCAAATGTCGGTATCTCGCGGTCCAGTCTCAGCCAGCGGAAAAGCTTGGCAATCCAGCAGGTCTCGGGTATGCCGAAGAAATGCAACAACTTTTTGCAAGGCTGCTTCTCTTTGCTGCCAAAGCGTTGGAAGAGGTGCAGGGGGATACCCGCACGGTTGGGGCCGGGGCGGTCCTGAATCCAGCCGGCTACTCGGCGCTCAATCCATACCGAAAGTACCACAAAAGCCAGAATGACGGCAAATACCAGCACAAGCTTGAGGATGGTAACGATCAGGTAAAACCACATCCCGCCGCACGCGCCTTCGCTGCAGTCGGCTAAGATGGAGGCTAATACATTGTGTTCCATAGTGTTAATATTCGTTTAAATGTTACTTCTTGGCTTTTTCGCGTTCGATAAGGGGGATGGTCACGCCGGTGTCGATGATAACTTTACCCTCGTTGCCGATGTTACCCCAGGTGAGACCCTTCATGGGGTCAAACTCTTGGGCCATTTCTTCCAATATAATCATCGGGCTGGGGCAAGCGATAACTCGCGGGCAGTCGCAGCCCAACAGCTCGGTAAGTTGGCGGATGATGTCCCATTCGGGGCGTGCCTCGCCAACGGGCTCAATAGCCTTGTTGAGGCGTTGAATGCGACCTGTCACGTTAATCATGGTACCGTATTTCTCGGCAAAGGTTACACCGGGCAATACCACGTCGGCCTTCTTGGTGGTGGCATTTTCGGTGTGGTCCATGGCCAAAAGGTAATCCAGTGTGTCAAGGTCTTCTTCGGGTATGCCGGCATCTGCCGTTACATCTTCACCCAGTGCCAGCAAGAAGCGGATGCTGTGGTTCTTGATGCCGCGGCGAATGGTGGCCAAGCCGGTACCGGTCTTGCCGAGAATCATCTTGGCACCGGTGCTGTTGGGGTTGCGGTCATCGCTGACGAGCATGCCGTCGTTTTCACCCTTGCGGGGTACGATGTCTATCTTGGTGACACCCAGCTGGCGGGCCAAGGCACGCACCATGTACAACTCTTCGTTGGTCATGCGGGCAGAGCAGATAATGGCGGTCTCTGCCGGGGCGCAAGAGTGCAGCTGCTCTACCACCATGTTGAGGGTGGCATCCCAAGTGCTGGGGCGTTGCGGTGCGCCTACGTCCGTTTTGACCAAGGGGGTCTTAAGTCGGGTGTCGGCGTTAATGTACTTGTAGTTGAGGCGGTGGCTGTCGGGCA
The DNA here is from genome assembly GCA_015062055.1 of Akkermansiaceae bacterium. Taxonomy (GTDB): domain Bacteria; phylum Verrucomicrobiota; class Verrucomicrobiia; order Verrucomicrobiales; family Akkermansiaceae; genus Akkermansia. Next base: position 18,957 of record SUVK01000008.1, on the reverse strand, counting down.
TCCAGCAGCTGTTCACTTCGTCATTCTGGCGCGGGGTAATGCGGTATACCTGCTGCTCGCGGGTCCATATGTTGATGTTGGTGCCGGTGCCGCAGTTTACATCGATGGTCGGGGTGCTCTTGAGGAACCACACGCGCATCTTGAAACGGAAGTCTTTGCTGGTCATGGCACCAACGGGGCAGAGGTCTACCACGTTCATGGAGTAATTGCTGTCCAACTGTGTACCGGGGTAAAGCGCAATGGCGTTGTGGGTGCCACGGCCTACGACTCCCAGTACCTCTTCGCCAACGATTTCTTTCATGAATCGTACGCAGCGGCGGCAAAGTACGCAACGCTCTTGGTCGAGGTTGACCCGCGGGCCGATGGAGAGGTTTTTGCCCTTTTTGGTTTTGGCCTCGGTGAAGCGGTGTGTGCCGCGACCATAGTCGTTGGTGTATTCTTGCAGTTTGCATTCGCCGGCTTGGTCGCAGATGGGGCAGTCAAGCGGGTGGTTGGTCAGCAAGAACTCCAACACGCCACGGCGGGCTTCTTCGCAGAGTTTTGCATTGGTGCGTATACCCATGTTTTCGGCTACGGTGTTAGCGCAGGCGATGACGGCTCGCGGCATCCATTGTATGTCAAGATAGCCGTCTTTGTTGTACATGGGGGTGGCGCCGGGGGCTAAACGCGGGGGCATGCCTTGCTCTACCAAGCACATGCGGCAGGAGCCAACGACGGAAAGTTTGGGGTGGTAGCAGAAGCAGGGAACATGCACGCCGATAGAGTTGCAGGCGTCCGCTATGCGGGTTCCCTTCGGGAAGCGATACCATTTGCCGTTAATCTGGACGTTCACTTTGCCCTCGGCAGCAGCGGCATCCTTCGGCAGTATTGTGGGTTTTGTGCTCATTCGTTCAAATAGGTTCAGTCTTCGCGTATCAGGAACTTGCGTGCCTCTTTGGCCTCTTCGCTGTGGGCCTTCAGGGCGTTAATCGGTTTGGTAAGTGCCAGGAACTCCTCACGGAACTTCGTGGTGAATGCCTGTGTGGGCCAAGAACAGGCCTCACCAAAGGCGCATACGGTGCGCCCGCAGATGTTGTCTGCTACAGATTTGAGCAAATCTACATCTTCCGGCGAACCCTTGCCCTCGCAAATACGGGTGGAGAGTTTCAGCATCCACGGGTTACCCTCGCGGCAGGGGGAGCACTGTCCGCAGGACTCCCAAGCAAAGAAACGGTTGAGGTTGTTGAGGCATTTGGGCATGCTGCGTGTGTCGTCCATTACGATGACGCCGCCCGAGCCGCTCATGGAGCCGAACTTGGCAATGCTGTCCAAATCTAAGGGGATGTCGAACACGCTCATCTCGCGGATGGTGCCGTCGGGGTTGCGGTCGGTGAGTACCTCGTCGCAGCGCATAACCTTGGCAGATGCACCGCCGGGGATGATGGCTTTGAACTTGCGACCGATGCGCGGCCCGCCGCAAATGTCGTACAGCAACTCGCCGTAGGTGATGGAGCCCGAGATAATCTCGTAGACGCCGGGACGCTTCACGTCGCCCGATACACCGATGATTCGGGTGCCGGGGCTGCGCTGGGCTCCTTCTGCCGCATAGGCCTCGCCACCCATCATCATGACTTGGCGTACCTGGCACAGGGACTCTACGTTGTTGACGATGGTGGGGCAACCATACAAACCAATGGCGGCCGGGAAGAACGGGGGCTTGATGCGCGGGTACGGGCGCAAGCCTTCAATGGAGTTGATAAGACCGGTTTCTTCACCGCAAATGTAGGCACCGGCACCGCGGTGTACGATAATCTTGAGGTCGAACCCGCTCTTCTGTATATCGGTGCCCAAGTAGCCCTTGGCCTCTGCCTCGGCTATGGCGTTGTTCATGATTTTGGCTGCCTCGGGGAACTCCTCTCGCATGTAGATGACTGCGTAGTGTGCCTGTACGGCATAGCAGGCAATAATCATGCCCTCGAGCAATTGGTGCGGGTCTTGGTGTACGATGAAACGGTCTTTGAAGGTGCCGGGCTCAGATTCATCGCAGTTGCATACCAAGTACACGGGCTTGGTGTTGCCCTTGGGGATGAAGGTCCATTTTACACCGGTCGGGAAACCTGCGCCGCCACGGCCACGCAGACCACTCTTCTTTACTTCGTTGATGACGTCGGCCGGCTCCATCTTGAGCACCTTTTTGAGGGTCTTGTAGCCGCCGTCTTTGATATAACATTTGATCGAGGGATCATACCCTTCGCGATCAATGTTTTTGAAAATACGGCGAGTCTCCTTGGGGTGCGGGGCTCTGCCGGGTTTGTAGGTTATGTCGCTCATGTTACGCTAAAGGGTTACTGGTTCTTTTCTGCGGCAACTTGTTTTTTGCAGGCAGAGACTATCTCGTCTACCTTCTTGCGGGTTACCTGAGAGTAAAGGGTGTCGTTCACCATGACGTTGGGGCCGAAACCACAGTTGGCCAAGCATTCTACGGGCTCGATGCTGAACAGCCCGTTTTCGCTCACGACCATCGGCTCCGCATCACATATCTCGGCTTGGTTGACACCGATTTTTTTGCAGATGTAGGCCATCAGCTCCTCGCCACCACTCAAGGCACAGGCCAAGGTGCGGCATACGCGGAAGTGGAACTTGCCCGGGCACTTGCGATGAATGCCGGGGTAGAAGGTAACAATGCCCGCTACGTGGATGGGGGTGCTTTTGCACATCTCGGCAATCCATGGGATGGCGTCTGCGCAGATGTACCCGAACTCCTCTTGCACATGGTGAATAATGGGGAGTACAGCAGACTGTTCTTTACCTTCGGGGTACAGGGCCACTAGCTCCTTGGCTTTCTCAACGAGCTCGGGGGTTACCTCGAACTTCGGGAAGTATTGCTCGCCGGGGGAGGGCTGTGCCGCCGTGATGGCGTCGATAGCATTAGTTGTTTCTGACATGTCGGTATTGTGTAAGTTTGCTGTTTATCGGTTTAACGGTCGCATTCGCCCTGTACAAAGTCGAAAGAACCCAGAATGGCGCCTACGTCACTTACCAAGTGACCCGGCAAAAGCTTGGGCAGGATGGAGAGTGTGCAGTATGAGGGACTGCGCATCTTCAAACGGTTGGCAATGCCGCCTCCCTTGCTGTCCAAGAAGAAGCCCAGCTCACCCTTCGGGTTCTCGGCGGCAAAATATACTTGGCCTACGGGGGCGTTCACGCTCTGGGTGCTTACCATGAACTGGCGGATAAGCTCTTCCATGTTTTGCAGCGCCTCTTTCTTGTCGGGCAATATCCCCTTGTCGGTCTGCACACAGATGGGGCCACCCGGCAGGGTCTCCATAACCTGGCGGATAATGCGTACGGACTGGCGGATTTCTTCCATGCGTACCTGGAAACGGGCGTAGCAGTCGCCTTCTTCGGCCACGGGTACATCAAACTCGTACTTGTCGTAGCCCAAGTAGGGGTTAGTTTTACGCAGGTCTCGTTTTACACCGCTGGCGCGCAGGTTGTTGCCGGTCATGCCGCAATCCAGCGCCATTTGCTTGGTGATAACGCCTACGCCTACAAGGCGGTCAATGAAAATCTTGTTGTGCAACAGCAGCTTCTCCATCTCGTCTACCGTGCGCAGGGCACTGTCGCAGAAATCAAGTACTTGCTTCTTAATGCCTTTCGGTAAGTCGCGGGTCATGCCGCCAATGCGGGTGTAGCTGGAGGTAAAGCGAGCACCGCATATCTGCTCGTACAAGTTGTGCACTCTCTCTTTTTCCTCGAAGGCATACAAGAATGCCGTCATGGCGCCGGTGTCCATCGCGTATACACCCGTGCCCAAGAAGCAGGAGGAGATGCGTGATAGCTCGCAGCACAGCACGCGGATGGCTTGCCCGCGCTCCGGCAGCTCCCACCCCATCAGTTTTTCTACGGCACACGCATAGGCTATGTTATTGCTCATCGGTGCCAAGTAGTCAAATCGGTCCGTGTAGGCTACATATTGGTTATAGTGGCAGTTTTCCGCTATCTTTTCCATGCCGCGGTGCAGGTAGCCGATGACGGGATCGCATGATACAATCTCTTCACCATCAATTACCAGCTTCAGTCGCAACACGCCGTGTGTCGCAGGGTGAGACGGTCCCACGTTGAGCGTTACCAGCTCGCCTTGGTCTTCCGCGTCGTTCTTCAGGTAATCCATCGCTACGCTCGTAGCATCAGGCACTTGTAAAGTTTTCGTCGTGTTCATAATCTAAAGCTCTTAGGCCACCTCAGGCCACTTTGGTGCTCACACATTAAACACCTTATCGCCCCGAATTTCAAGCCTAAAGTGTTCGACCCTATTATATTTATGCGCTTTTTTGTTGTTAGTTACAACTAATTTTTAAGCTGTTTAATTCCTGTAATTGCAATATGATAAAACCCGAAACGACGTTTTCTCGAGGCATCATCCGTTACTTGAAAATCACCTGTTGCTCGCGCGCTGAAGTTCAGTAAAAAAAGCCCCGCAGCGCCATGGCTGCGGGGCGAGGTAATTTGTTTATGCCGATAAATTATTACATTTTTGATGAGATATAGTCTGTGAGCGGTTTTTCTTTGCCTGTTAGTTTAAGCTGTTTAACATCGCTGTGGACATCTTCTTTAAGGACGGGGCTGTTAAATTTTTCAACTGCCAGTTCTGCACATTTGCGGAAATCTCTACTTTCTATGTATTTTTCTTTTATAGGTAAACAGTTGGTGGTAAGTCGTGCCATTTGTTGTGATTGGTGCATTCTTGCCGCGTTTTGAACAAGTTCCCTCAATAGGTGTTCCTTATCTTGTTCGTCAGTTATAGTAACCCCCGATTCAATTAAGGCGATTGCTACGTTGTGGGCACCGCATTGTATAGCGTCTTCCAAAAATTCTTCCTTATCCGCATCGTTTTTCATCATATTTTTTATCAGGTATTTGGCGGCTTCTCCGTGGTTGAGAACGAGGATGTAATCACGAACGTGATGAAATTGTGGCATACCCTGATACTTTTCGTCAGTAAATTCGACTAGAATAGCCTCTTTTAACTCACTTGTATCGCCTTCTAAATAGGTTTTGAAGTTGCGTTCAAAAAGATTGTACAATTCTTCGTCTGAGCTAATTTTTTCCTGTATTTCTTTTTCTACTTTGTTTGGTTTGGCCTCATCATCACTCATCAGCCAGTATGTAACACCACCTGTTGCCAAAAGAGCACCGGCAATAAGGCTTATCATGAGCCACTTCATTTTTTTCTTTTGAACAGGGGGTGCTGCAATTGTGGCCGGCGCGACCGCATTCGGTGCTTTCTTTTTAGCCGTAAAAACTTCGCGGAAGGGTTTCCACTCTGCCATGCCTTCACACCATATGTATGAGTCCGGGGAATAGGTGTGGTTTTTTACTAGGGATATTAAGGTTGTCTTGTCGTATGGGCCCACTTGTGTGCCGTCCGGTTTGGATATATAATAATTGCTCATGGTTCGAGAAAGTTGTGATATACAAAATAGAAAAAAAGCTATACAAAGTTAAGGTAAAAATAAAAAAACAGTACACATATACGAATCTGAATGGATGCCGTAAGATGTGAGCACGAAAAAAGCGACGGCAGATGTTTTGCCGTCGCTATTGTTAAAACGATGTGTCGTTATTTCGTATCAGAAGATAATGTACTCTCCCGAACCGTTTTGCAAATCGGGTATAATCTCTTCTTCGACAAGCTTGGTGATGAGGTAATCGGCTTGAGTGGGGGTAATATCTAAGCGGTTTACCAAAATAGGTACGCTTATTCTGCCGAGGTGTAGGGCAATTTCACATGCTTTGCTGAAATGCAACCACATGTCCGAGGCATCGGCTCCATACAATTCTGCGCCTTCGGTGCCGGCCGACTCGTTGAACATGGCTGCAATGTCCTCCATATCATCGGGCCTGTCGAATTCTGCCATATGCTCAAGGGCTTTCAGTACATCTTCACGTGCGCACTGTAGCCATTTCTCTGTTTCGCACACGGCATCTGTAGCAACACCGTTTTCGGGGGCTATGGCTTTGAGCGATTCGAGACCTCGGTTAAGATCTGCTTTGGCACGGTATAGATAATCTAAAAGCTGTTGAGAGTCCATGCTCAGATTCTATCAGGTTCTGTTGCGTTCTGCAATAAAAATGTTAACTTTTACAAAAGATTTATAAAAAATATCACCTTCTCGGCCCAAATTGATATAGGCTGCTCGGTTGGTGAAGCTACTACCTAATTGTTCTCACGCGTACAGGTGTGGTAAATGAGAACCTCTCTCGGGCGTGATAAGTTGCCGGCGGCCGGCCCGATAACGCCGCGTTTCTCCATCATATCCATCATTTTGGCTGCGCGCCCGAAGCCGATGCTGAATCGGCGCTGGAGAAGAGATGTGCTTGCTTTGCGTTCTGATATCACCAACTGTACGCAGCGGGAGTAGAGCTCGGCATCTTCATCGGACATGTCTTTGCCTGCCGGGGGTTCGCTGTCGGTGGTACATACGGGCTCGTTGCGTTCTGCGGTAACATTTTGCTCGAAGTTTTGCTTGGCGCTAGAGGCGCAGTATCTGACAACGTAGGCTATCTCGGGGTCGCTGACAAAGGTTCCCTGTATTCTCATCACATTATTCCGGCTACTCCCTGCATGATTGAAGAAGAAGTCACCATGGCCGAGGAGGTTCTCAGCACCGTTGACGTCGAGAATAATTCTGCTATCTAACGGTGATGAGACTTTGAAGGCAATGCGAGAGGGGATATTGGCTTTGATGAGGCCGGTTAAGACATTGCTGCGGGGTATTTGTGTAGAAATGATGAGGTGAATACCGGCTGCGCGTGCTTTTTGCGCAATCTTTGCAATGTAGTTTTCTATATCATCTTTCGCCAGTAGCATGTAGTCTGCCAGCTCGTTGATAACGAAGACAATGTACGGTAACTTCTCCGGCATCTCCGATGCGCAGTCGTCTTCACATTCCATGTCGTCGAGGTCTGAAATAAGAACATCTGCTTCATCGTAGTAGGATTCAATCGAGCCCTCCACTTCCGTTTCGGCAGTGCCGTTGGCGGTGCGATTATTGAATTCTTCCACATTGCTGACACCTGTTGCTCTAAAGAGCTTGAGGCGGTACTCCATTTCGTTGACTACCCATCGCAAGGCGCCGATAACGCGCTCCGGTGCCGTTAACAGCGGGCAAAGTAAGTGCGGTAGTTTTTTGTAGGGTTGTAAATCCACTACCTTGGGGTCTGCAAGAATCAGCTTCAGCTCATTCGGATTAAACTTGTAGAGCATGGAAAGTAGCATGCTGTTGAGGCAAACTGATTTCCCGGAATCGGTCTTGCCTGCCATCAAGAGGTGTGGCATGGTGCTTAAGTCTGCAATAATAGGCGTGCCGTATACATCCTTACCCAGTGCAAGGGGGATACGGTGAGTAGAGTTTTGGAACTCTTCGCTCTGCAAAATTTCACGGAGATATACAGTTTTTTTAACCTTATTTTCCAACTCAATACCTACGGTGTTTTTACCGGGGATGGGGGCAAGTATGTTAATGGATTTCGCTTGCGCTGCCAGCATCAGATTGTCTGTCAGATGGGTAATTCTACTCATCCTCAAACCTTTGGGTGGGTAGAATTCAAAACGCGTGAAGGAAGCCCCCTGTGTGATGTTACCGGGTTCCATGTCGATTTTGAAATCTTTCATGGCTTGGCAGAGGGTCTGCTGCAAGTCAACCAGTTCTGCTCGGGCTTCGGGCGTCATGGTCGCATCGTTCGGGGCCATATTAAGCATCCCGCAAGTAGGGAGCTTGTAATCGTCCTCCATCTCGCGTTCCGGGCTGTTTGGTTTGAAGGTTTGTGTTGGTGCGGTTGGAATCGGTATCGTTGTGCCGGGAATGTTCAAAATGGCCATACGGCAGAATTTGATAACATCCTGCAGCCAGTGTTCCATTTGCGCTTCATCTGTGGTTCGATTTTCTGCACCCTGTATGCACAGTTCAAGTAAGCCCTTGGCCTGAGTCATGAATTTGATGGTTGTTTCTGAAATCATAATATAAGGTATTGGTTGGTTTTAGGAAAGGGTATTATATTTGTGGGGCAGGGGAGTACTGACAGTAGATGTCCGTTTACGGTGCATCTATCAGCACCTCGCGGGGGCGAGAGGTGTTGCCCGAAGCCGGCCCGATAACGCCGCGTTTCTCCATCATATCCATAATCTTGGCTGCGCGCCCGTAGCCGATGCTGAAACGGCGCTGGAGCAAAGATGTGCTCGCCTTGCGTTCTGTTATCACCAACTGTACGCAGCGGGTATAGAGCTCGGCATCTTCATCGTTCATACCGTTGCCACCCAAGCGGCCACCGCCGTCGCCTCCGCCGGAGGCACTGTCGGCATTGTTCATTTCTGCCGTTACTCCCTGCACGAAGTTTTGTTTGGCGTGGGCAGCACAGAACTTGACAATGGAGGCAATCTCGGGGTCGCTTACAAAGGCACCTTGTGCGCGGGTCATCTTGGTGATACCACCCGGGGGCAAGAAGAGGAAATCGCCCTTGCCTAACAGGTTTTCTGCTCCATTGGTGTCCAAAATCACGCGGCTGTCAAGCGGGCTGGCAACCTTAAATGCCAAGCGGCTGGGGATATTGGCCTTGATGATACCGGTGATAACGTTGGCACGCGGGGTCTGTGTGGCTGCTACCAAGTGAATACCTGCAGCACGCGCCTTTTGCGTGAGTCGGGCAATGTAGTTCTCGAGGTCCTCTTTCACCTGCATCATGAGGTCTGCCAACTCATCGATAATAATGACGATATAAGGCAATTTGGCAGGTATTTGTTCGTCTTGTTCAAAGTCAAATTCGCCTTGCTCTTCTTCGCCTATGTCTTCTATGCCTTGAGAGTCCTCAATGTCGCGCTCGATGGCGGTGGCGGCATCGTAGCCATCCGGCAGGGGGTGGTATTCTTCTGCTACTTCATCTTCATCGGGCTCGGGTACGTAGTCCTCGGGGCGATTGTTGAAGTCCTCAAAGTTTCGTACCCCCATCTTACTGAAGAGTTTGTAACGGTGCTCCATTTCGTTGACAGCCCATCTCAGTGCGCCGATGACTCGCGAGGCTACCGTCACGACGGGACAGGCCAAGTGCGGCAGTTTCTTGTAGGGCTGCATTTCTACTACTTTGGGGTCTACCAGGATGAGTCGCAACTCATCGGGGCGGAACTTGTAGAGCATGGACAGAATCATGCTGTTGACGCAAACGGATTTACCGGACCCCGTGGTACCGGCCACAAGGGTGTGGGGCATGGCTGCCAAATCGCCGATGACGGGATTGCCATATACATCTTTACCCAAGGCGACGGGGATGCGTAATTTTTTGGAGTGGAAAGCCTCGCTTTGCAGCAGCTCTCGCAGATAAACGGGGGCTTTTACGGCGTTTTCCAGCTCAATGCCAATGGTGTTCTTGCCCGGTATGGGGGCAAGTATGTTGATGGATTTTGCCTGTGCTGCCAGTTTAAGATTGTCAGCCAGATTAGTAATCTTATTGAGCCTCAGACCTTTCGGCGGGTAAAATTCGTAGCGCGTAATACTGGGGCCTCGGGTAATATCACCCGGTTCTACCTTAATTTTGAAAGTCTCTAGTGCCTCCATAATGCACTGCTGCGTCTCGCGCATTTCTTCTTCTGCCGCTTCGCTGTCTTCTTCTGCTACCGGTATGTAGTTCAGCAGGTCGTAAGAGGGAAGCGGATAGTCATCCGACATGGCTCTGGTATCTTTGGGCAGCTCTTTAGGTGGGGCCACGCGGGGTTGCACCACCGGGCGCGGGGGCCGGGCCGGTTCGGGGGCTGTGTGCTGTGGGGTCACGCGTTGGGCACGCGCCGGCAACTGTGGCGGGGCCGGTGTCTCCTGCTCGTCTTCATCGTCCTCTTCTTCCGGGGTGCCGAGCCTGCGGTTCATGGCGTTGAGCACACCGCGGTTAATGGGTGCTTGCTCGGGGCGAGCGCTTGTTGTGGTTGCTGCTGCGTGACGAGGGGCAAATTCCTCATCTTGCGCCAGCAACAAATCCAAGTAATTATCTTGCGAGTTCTGTTGTTTTTTGGGTAAGCGTGCTCTGCCTGTGGGTGGTGCCTGTACAATGGGTTTGGCCGCCAGTTTCTTATCGGCTTCCTCCATTTGCTCCTCAAACGGTAAGGGGCGTGCCTCGGGGTCTCTTCTGCGGTGTGGGGCTGTTTCTTGACGTTTCTCTGCTTTGGGGGCAGGGGGCTGGTACATGCGCAGACGGGGCGGGGCGGTCTGTATGGTCGGCTCCGGGTGGGGGTCGATTACCTCATCATCATCTAGCTGAACCGATTGTGGCGCATTTTGGCGCACGGGGGAATCTTGTCTGTAAGGGCGGGGCTCTTGGCGGGGCGGGATTGCTGTCTGTTGCCTCGGTTGTTGCTGCACCTGCTGAGTAGGTGCAGGGCGTTGCTGAGCAGTTGGTTGCTGCTGTCGGGGGGCGGTAACGGGTGCCTGGGGTTGGTAATCTTGCTTCCAGTCCCCATCCTCGGTTTCTTCTTCTTCGTAATCAAGTTTCGGATTCGGGGCACGACGTATCTTATGCCAAATAAAGCGCAGCCCTCGGCCTATAACGCACAAAATGGTTTTGGTATCGGCCCAAGCTTGTGTGCAGAGCTGTTTTACTGTCACGCGCGAGAGGATGACCAATGAAACACCGTGGCTTACTACTGCTATTACTCCGGCCCATACCACGCCCAGCATGGCCCCCAGTATGCAAGAACCAATCAAATACCCCACATAGCCACCGGCTCCTTTCAGCTCCAGCTCATAGGCCCACTCTTGTAAAATCCATTCCTGAAGGTCAAGTGCAGAGCATGCAAATAATACCATGCAACCGGCAGATACCCATTGCTTGACACTCAGTTTCTCAGGCTTTATCATCTTGTACGTGCCCATGGCCGTGGCCAATAGCGCTGCATACAAGGCGCCACCCCCTAATAATAATTGCAGTAACCCGCCTATGTAGAGTCCGGGCACGCTCAGCCAATTGCTGCACGGTACGTTTGCTGCCGCTTCGTGCGTCCTTGAGTTAAGTGCCGCCCAACCCATCTCTTGCTGATTATAGGTCAACAAGCTCACGGTGAGTGCCAGCCCGAGCAACATGATGCCTGCGCCGATGTATCGGGTAGGTCGGGGGCTCTTCGGTTGCGGTTGGTCGCTGTATCTGTCGGTATCAAGGTCCATTTCGTGCGCCCGCCTATCTTACCATAACGGTATATTTTTTTCAAGCTCAAAATGCGTTCTATTTATACCACTCTCTTTCTTGGCTTCTCTTCCTGTGCGCCATATTCCCTTTTTTGCCTTTCATAATGAGATTTTTTGCGGTAACGACGCAAATTTGTATTGACTCAAACGCGCTTAACGAGTACAATCTGGCCATGCCTTGCTGGGCCGGGTGGCTTGGCGGGAATATCAACCAACTTAATTATACATCTCACTATTATGGCTAAATACGCTATTAACGGTTTCGGACGCATCGGCCGCAACGTGCTTCGCGCCATGTCCCAGACCGAGCTCGAGAAGGTTGTTGCCATCCACGACCTTACCCCCATTGCTACCACCGCTCACCTGCTCAAGTATGACTCCACACAGGGCAAGTTCAACGGCACCATCGAGATCGACGGTGATAACCTCGTTGTAAACGGCCACGCCATCAAGATTGTTGGCGGTATGCTGGGCCCGGATCAGCTCCCCTGGGCTGAGCTCGGTGTAGACGTTGTTCTTGAGTCCACCGGTCTCTTCACTGCTCGTGAGAAGGCTGAGGGTCACATCAAGGCCGGTGCTAAGAAGGTTCTTATCTCTGCTCCTGCCAAGAACCCCGACCTCACCTTCTGCATCGGCATCAACGACGACGAGTACGACGCCGAGAAGCACAACATCGTTTCCAACGCTTCCTGCACCACCAACTGCCTTTCCCCCATGGTTAAGGTTCTCAACGACAAGTGGGGCATTGAGAAGGGTATGATGAGCACCATCCACTCCTACACCAACGACCAGCGCATTCTGGACCTCCCCCACAGCGACCCCCGTCGTATGCGCGCTGCCGCTATCAACATCATCCCCACCACCACCGGTGCTGCTAAGGCTATCGGCGAGGTGATTCCCCAGCTCAAGGGCCTGCTCAACGGTGCCTCCTTCCGCGTTCCCACCCCCACCGGTTCTCTTACCGACTTCGTGGCCGTGCTGAAGAGCGACGTGACCGTTGAAGAAGTGAACGCCGCCATGAAGGAAGCTGCCGAGGGTCCCCTTAAGGGCATCCTTGAGTACTCCGAAGAGGCTCTCGTTCTTCAGGACATCGTTTCCAACCCCCACTCCTGCATCTTTGACGCCGGCTTCACCTACGTTGTTGGTGGCAACATGGTTAAGGTTTGTGGCTGGTACGACAACGAATGGGGTTACTCCAACCGCGCCGCTGAGGCTATGAAGAAGCTTGGCGACTCCATCGCCTAAGTTCTTCTCAGCTTAAGCTGACCTACTTTTACGGGTGCATGTGTCTTCACATGCACCCGTATTATTTCCTGTGGTGAGAGAGGGGAATTACCTTAGGCTGTAGTTGTGCTTGGTATCTAGTTTGCCCCCGTCAAAATCAAACAAAATTAAATAAAAAAGCCGTAATTCATTAGAATTACGGCTTTTTCTGCTACCAGCTGTGGGACTCGAACCCACACTCGTTAGAACTCGATTTTGAGTCGAGCGCGTCTACCAATTCCGCCAAGCTGGCATATTAACGGTAGGTGTGCGAGAATTAAACCATAATTTCAGGCGGAGGTCAAGCCAAATTTTAAAATAAGTTCAAATAAAACACAAATTGTAGTGACGACCGAGCAGATACTTGATATAAAAGAGCAAATATGCTTGATTTTATGATAAAAATTGCTAGACTTGAACTACCGAGATTATTTTGTGAACATCTATAATCAAGAGAAATCATAATTATGAATAAGTTTATCTATATGGCAGCGGCGTTGACACCGTGCGTGTGCATGGTGTCGTGCTCCGACCCGAGAGAATCTGCCCAAGAGGAGGTAGAGGACTTTATGGAGGGAATTGCTGAAATTGTACACGATAGCGAAGGCGATACGATTGAGGAGCTGATACATGATTTGCATGGGTATGTAGAGAGTAAAGCACCGGGAATTGTGGATGATTTAGCTGATTTGAATGATGGAGATCGCCGTGCTGTTTTGCAAGGGGTTGTCAAATCTGAAGCTTTACGGCAGTTAGTTAAGAGGGTTGCCCAAGCCGCAATTGCGCGCTTGGTTGATGATAAGGAGCTCATACGCGAAGGCTGGGAGAGTTTTGAGTCCGGTTCTGATGAGAAGGAGTTCGCTTTTTTTGATAAACATTTGCCCTATGAAACTCGCATCGAGGCAATAGAAATTGGTCTGTCCTTTGCCAAAATTGGCGTAGCTCTGGGTATTGATAAAGATGACGCGAAGTTGATTGTAGGCCATGCTTTGATGGAGGTTGCTATGGAATATGGCGTTCCTAAGAAGTTCCTGAAAAAGGCAGGCAGAGAATTCGGGGTGAATGTCGAGTCTGCACCAGCAGGAGATGGCTCCGTCCCCGCTCCCATGTATCAATAACCCGAAACAGTTTAAGAGATATGAATAAGTTTATATGTTTAGCGATTGCGGCAGTACCGGCTTTGTATTGTACTTCATGTTCAAACCCTACAGAGTCTGTTCAGGCTGATTTGAATGATATCCTCGAGGAATTAAAAGAGTGCATTGAGGATAACAAGGATAAACCCATCGAAGAATTGATTGACGATGTTCATGGTAGTGTTCTTCCTAAACTGAGCTCCATTGTTGCCGCTGTTGAGGATATGACACCTCAAGAGAAATTTGAGGTGTGGCGTAAGTTGCAAATAGAGAGTGATAATGAACCTATCGTGAAAGATATTGAAAAAGTGTGGGAAGCCGAAATGTTGAGACGCTATCCCGTAAAAGAGGGTGATTATAGAATGCCCTCATACTCGGTTTTCACAGTAAGTGGATATGTGAGAAAAGATTTGCCGATACGAGCCAAGAATCAGCTGCTGGATATTCAAGCGGAGCTTCTGAAGTTTGCGATTGCCGTACATTCTTCTGCAGAGGAAAAAAAACTTGAGGTAGAGTATTGGAAAAAGAAGCAAGAGGGAGCTCCGTTTAATTCATATTAATATACATTGTAACAATCATATATAAACATTTCGGCTGTGCATGGGGACACCGTGCACAGCTGAAATGTTTTTTGCTGTTTACGATTGATTGACAACAATGAGATCGAATGCCGAAGCATGTAACAAACGCAAAAGGTCGATAGGGGGAGATACTTGGTTAGGGTGATGTATGCCACCGGCTGCGATAGTGGGTTTGCCGGTAAGCATACGAACCCACGCTGCCAGAGTGAGCGGGCTGCCTTCTAATGCCGGGCGGGCATAGTGTATGGCTGAGCAGTGAAAAATGTCTACCCCGGCTTCGCAAAGCGGGTGCAACAGCTCTTCTAATTCGTGTGCGGTATTGACTAATCGGGCGATATCGTGTCCGGGTTTCCATTGGGCGAAGCGAAAGCTGATGGGCATGTTGCGCCCTACGGCCTTGCGTACGGCGTGCACAATTTCGCAGGCAAAGCGGGCACGCGCTGTGATGCTGCCCCCGTATTCGTCGGTACGGTGGTTTGTTTCTTTCCACAAAAACTGGTCAATGAGATAGCCACCGCAGCCGTGAATCTCAACGGTATCGAACCCGATTTGCCTGGCATAGGCGGCAGCGCGCCCGAATGAGGTTTTAATTTCATCCATACGCTGACGGCTCATAGGGGCAGATACTTGCTGTAGGGTAACCGGGTGAATGCCCGATGGCCCAACGGCCGGAATCGCCTCGGGTGAGTTGAAGGCGGCGGTGTCTCTCGCCAGACCTGCGTGGTATAGCAGGGGGGCCATTTTGCAATCGAATGCATGCACGGCTCGGCAACGGCTTTTCCAGTGTCGCAGGGTGCTGCCACCGCTGAAAATCGGCGATGTCGGCACCATTTGCGCTGCCGGGTCATCTATGGCTAACGGCTCGGTGATGATGAGGGCCGAGTCTCGGTAATCGTGTACAAGGCTGCCGGGTATGTCTTCAGTTGCTGTGACAAGGCGGCCTTTTAGTTGAATTTTACGGTGAACAAAGGGGCGAAAAATGATATCTACGTCTCGTCGTGCGGGAAGAAAGGGAGGATTCATGCCCCTACATTAGCACGTTTTATCCTCCATTCAAGGAGTTAGAAAAACCGTTCGCCTTGTTCTAGTTACAGGCCGCAGCCGGTCAATATCGTTAAAGCCCCAATACGCAGCGCAGCGCAAAAGCCCAAGGCAGGTTCTTTGGCGGGGTAAGAATCTCGGCATCGGGCACTTGTGCTGCAAATGCGGGTTTTGGGTTGACTAGCACGGCATGCTTACAAATGGAAAGCATGGGGAGGTCTGCGGCGCTGTCGGTATAGCCTATATCTGCTTGAGTAATGCCTATGGCTGCCAATCGCACAAGTTTGTTGGCTCCTTTGTTGTTACCGGGGGCAGGGATAGACGGCATAAAAGGCACGCGCTCGAACTTCTCTGTAGGGGTGCCGATGGTGTGGGTAAAGCCGAGGGCTTCGCCTACAAGCCGGGTCCACCAATCGGGCGAGGCCGAGCAAAGTACCGTGGTGTCGCCAACTGCTTGGTGAGCACGCAACTTTTCGAGCACTTGGGGGTAGATGGCGGGGAGGAGTTCTTGTTGCACGAAGTCGCGGCAATGTTGCGCCAGCCGGGCTGCCGGCATGTGCCATGCGTATGCCAAGAACGCGCGCTTCATACGCTCGGTATTGAAAATTTTTAACCCGCGAAGCACGCCACACGGGGCAACTGCGGCCAAGTAAAGGCGCCTCAAGCCATGACGTCGCAGTACCCAACGGCAAAATCGCAGCTGAGAATCACCCGCAAACAGGGTGCCATCCATGTCAAACAAAGCTGTCATCTGTGATTACGATAGCGTGATATGATGCGCCATTTCCAAACCATCATGATAACCAATCCCATGATGGCGCCACCTAAGTGACCGGCCTCGCCACCGGCGTTGTGCCCATTGAATATAAGTACGACAGAGGCTATGCCGAGGATGATAAGTGCGAACGAACGCATTGTCAATGTAACCGGGGGAAAGAGCAAGCTGATGCGGGCATCCGGGTACAGAAAGGCTGTTGCTATCATGATGCCGTAAATCGCGGCACTGGCTCCTACCATAGGGATAAAGACCATGTAGGGAGGCAGCATACCCGTAGCTATCATCAGACAGTAGAAAAGAGCACCCGCTACACCGCATGTTAAATAGAAAGCGAGATAGCGCTTGGGGCCCATGATTCGTTCAATATGCGGCCCGAAAAAGAATAAGGCCCACATATTGAAGACGAGATGCGCGATGTCGGCATGCAAAAACTGGTAGGTGATAAGGCGCCACACTTCTCCCTCTGTAAAGCATTTGTACCAAGAGAAGCTGCCAAGCCATGAAAGAAATGGCTGTGTTATGCCGGGGGCTAGTTCAACTTTGCGGAATAACCCTACGAGAAACACCACCACGCAGATGATGATGATAGATTTTGTAACGGTAAGTTGATTGCGTTCCATAATGCGATTTTCCGTATAGACACCGCAGGCTGCCGTTTTGTTCAGGATTCCGGGGAAATGACCGGCGGATTCAGCTTCCCTCCCATGGTTGCAATCTCATCGTATGTGAGTATATGCTCCATAAGGCAAGCCGCTTCATCTGCGCGCTCGGGGGCAAGCCCTGCCATTTCGGTCATGAAACGGTGCAATATGTTGTGTGCAACTATGACGCGTTCTGCGTAGCGTTTGCCGGCCTCTGTCAGCTGAATGGGGGCATATTGGTGGTAGTCAATAAGCCCGGCTTCTGCCAAACGTCGCATTGCTGCGGTAACGCTGGGCTTTTTCACATTGAGCATCTGCGCAATATCGCTTACTTGGGCCGCGCCGTGCTGTTTGCACAGCAGGCCTATAGCCTCCAGATAATCCTCTGCACTGCGGCCCAGCCGCTTGTTGAGTTCTGCCGGTTGCGTGTGGGTCATGATTGTTTTTCGAGCGTGGCAACACACTCCAAGTGTTTGGTTTGCGGAAATAAATCGAACGGTTGAACCTCTACCACTTTGTAGCCGGCTTTATCAAATTCTGCCAAGTCGCGTATTTGTGTGGCGGGGTTACAAGAGACGTACACCACGCGCTTGGGGCCGAAAGCAAAGAGCTGGTTGAGGAATACGAGGTCGCAACCCTTGCGTGGCGGGTCGATGACGACGGCGGTCTCTTCTGCCGGGAAGTCGACCTGCTCAAAGATGGCTTCGGCACTGGCGGCCAAGAATGAGGCGTGGGTAATGCCGTTGCTGCGGGCATTGGCTCGCGCCCAGTCGGCGCTGGTCTCACTTACCTCTACTCCCAGTACTTTTTCAAAGCGATGGGCAAGAGACAACGCGAAGAGCCCGCTGCCGCAATAGGCATCTACTAAGTATTTAGCACCACCGGCGCATGCTTGCTCTGCTACATAACCGGTGAATGCGGGTAAAATAAACGGATTGTTCTGGAAGAAATCGCCTGCTAAGAAATTGAACGTGAGCTCGCCTACGTGTTCGGTGCATATGGCGTTGTTGTTGGTGATAACGCTGCCTTCGGAGGCTCGCATCAATATTGTGGCGCCTCGGCGGTATTGTGCAGCGGCAGCATGCACGCTTTTGCGCACGGCTGGCAAGGCCTCGTTAAGCACCTCCATGGCAATGGGGCATTGGCGAATATCGCATACCTCACTGCGTGACCCCACTTTCAAGAACCCGATGTTGCCGATTTTAGCGTCTTTGGGTTTGTGGAAATGCGGGGTAATTTTGCTGCGGTAGCCGTAGGTTACCGGGGAGGGAATGGCGGGGTTGACCGGTAGCTCCAAGCCGGCTTGCAGGCGCAATAAGTCTGCTACTTGCTCGGTCTTCCATTTAAGCTGAGCCTCGTAGTTAAGGTGCTGGTATTGGCAACCACCGCAATAGCCGAATACGGGGCAACGGGGCTCAACACGCTCGGGCGATGGCTCCAGCACTTCTACCAAATCGGCGCTAGAACAGTTTTTGTCGTTACGGTATACGCGTGCGCGCACTCGCTCGCCGGGTAAGGTATAGGGTACAAAGACAACCCAGTTGTCTACTCGGCCTACTCCATCTCCTTGGTTGGAGAGCTTCTCAATGGTGAGCTCTATCTCCTGATGGTAGGAGAATGGTACCGATACAAATTTGCGGGGCGGTGTGGTGGTGCTCATGTGCCCGTCAGTTCTTTTTTCTTTGTCCGTTTACATCCAGCGGCAGGGTTTGTGGCAACGAGGGGGACCTCAAGCCGTGCAAGTCTACAGCGTTGGGGGTGGGGGCTTTGTTTTCTCCCGTGCTGGCGGCTTCCTCCGGCGGGGCAAAGTGCCCCATGCGCAGTCCTCTGCGTCCGGGGATGGAGGATGTGGGTTGGTAGGCGGGGGCTGTCGGCAAGTTTAAGGTCTCTTCCGTTGCTTCTACACTACTACCGCCCTGTTGTGTTTGCATGCTTTGAGCAGCCGCAGCTTGTTGTTCTGCAGTGGGGGTGGGGGTGCTGACTGTTGTTTTGGGGGCAGCTTTTTCTTCTGCTACAGGTGTGGCGGGGGGTGTTTCTTGCTGTTGCGTGGTGGTGGAGCATGATGCCAACAGCAGTGCTGTTGACGCCATGGCGATAAGTCTCAAACTCTTCATGCGGTTATCTTAACATGTGTGCTGTATAGGTGCAAGCCTAAATCTCGTCCCCGGCTGTCTATTTGCTGCTTTGCGCATTGCCTCAAAAAAACAGTCACCGAACTGACACTTCCCACGAGTTTGGCTGACACGTGAAAAGCTGGATGCCTCATAAATCAGGTACTAACATATACACATGTCACTCAAAATGAGCAAACAA
>SUVK01000056.1 GCA_015062055.1 Akkermansiaceae bacterium | reverse complement strand
CCTTCCCCCTATCCCCCCATCCTGCTAGGGCAGTTTGGGCTCCTATGGAGACTTTTTGGGCGGGCTTTCGGTGTCGCATTTGATTTTACAACTTGCACAGGCTAATTATATATGCGATATATGGTTGACCTTCTTCAAATAAAGTTGTATTATAGGGGTATGCGAATAAAACGAAGTGAGGAGCAGATGATATGATAAAGCAGCTTGCACATTCCGCGGTGTACGACATCTTTTCGTTAAATAGTGGAGTCGTTTATAGAATACCGAAATATCAACGTGAATACACGTGGGGAATCAAAGACTGGGAGGCATTATTCAATGACGTAACTGAAAATGACTTCGGATATTTCCTCGGCTCTTATATCTGCGTTAACAGCGGGTCTATTAACGGAACCACACTTGAGCTGATTGATGGGCAGCAGAGATTTACTACGATTATGCTGCTTCTCACGGCACTGTATGAAAAGTTAAGTTTCTTGAAAGAACAGATGGATGCGGACGAACAGATAAGCCTCGCTAATTTGCGTAACAAACTTGTCAACAAAAAACAGACTTACACTTCTGAAGGGACGAAAAAGACGGAATATATCCAGCGACTTATTCTCCAGAAGCAAAATATGAATGATGAGGACTTTTCCTTTGTCCTTTCCTACAAGGGGATTATTACCGAACAAAAAGCGCAGCCAAAAAACTTCGGAAATCGCAGAATTTCGAAGGCATATAAGTATTTTGGAAAGCTGATAGATGAAAAAGTGGCTGAGTTCAAAGAAGAAAATCCCAACATAAGTGATGTGGGAGTACTATTTAACATCGTTGAGAAATTTGAAAGAGCCATTATGGTGGGAATCGAAGTCGATACCAATAAAGATGCCTATATGCTTTTTGAGTCTCTTAACCACAGAGGCGTTCCTCTTTCTGCCCTTGATTTGATAAAGAACTCCTTGATAGCAACCGCAGAAGGCAAGGCTGATGCAGATAACAGCTACGAGATATGGAAACAAATTCTGTTTAATGTAGGTCAGGATGATTATTCCGTCCAAGAGCGGTTCTTCCGTCAGTACTATAACTCGTTCAGAGAAGAATTGAATGCACCATATAAAAGTACTGATAAAAAGTACTATCTTGGCTACTTGGCCACAAGGACAACTCTGCTTGATATTTACGAAAAGATGATTAAAAGCGATTATAAATCGCTGATTAACGACCTTCTACAAAAGTCGAAGATTTATGCCCTGATTACGAACAACAGCGATGAGGAATGTGTCTACACGGCTTCTCTTGCTGACCTTGAAAGAATATCCGGTGCGCCATCGTACATTCTGTTGCTGTATGTTATATCAAATAAGGATAAACTCAACTTAAGCCCCGAAAATCTTGATGAACTCATAAAGACTCTCATCACCTTCTTTGTGCGTCGTAATGTGACAGACGTTCCGAATACACGCAAGCTCACGCAACTTTTCATCGATATTATCAGCGAAGTAAAAGTTCTGCAGGGTGCGGAGCTTGTGTCTACTGTTCGTGAGAAACTGATTTCAGTTTCCGCATCGGACGAAGCTTTTGAAAGCAAGATGCGAGGTCCGATTTATGATGAGAATCCGGAAGCAACCAGATTCATCCTGTGCAGTATAGAGGCACAGCATCAAACGAAGGAAATCTATACAGATCTCTGGTCACGAGATAACCAGAATAAGTATGTTTGGACGATTGAGCATATCTTCCCAGAAGGAGAAAATATTCCGAATGCGTGGGTTGAAATGATTGCTGGCGGCAATAAAGATCTCGCAAAGCAGTACCTCGCTAATTATGTCCATACTCTCGGGAATCTTACTATCACGGGATATAATCAGAACCTCTCTAATATGCCCTTTGAACAGAAGAAAGACCGAAAGTCGAAAGACAAGCGAAAAGATATGGGATACCGCAACGGCCTCTACCTTAATCAGTCCGTCGTGAATGAGGATTCGTGGACGATAGATAAGATTAAAGCCAGAACCGATGTGCTCGTCCAAACACTGAAGGATATGTATAGGTGGTAAGACCAGCAAACTTCCTCCTGCGCTTCAATCAAAAAGTCTCGAAGTCTGATTGTTATTTAACAAAACACAAGAAAAGCAATCCCTTTTCTTGCGTTTTGTCTAATTTTACTTGCGTGATACTTTTCTCCGTGGTATAAACAAACACGGAAAGGAGGCAATCGCATGACGGATTTAGATACCAGTATCAAAGAATACATGGACGCCCGGGGCGGCTTGTTGACTGCTGCTGATATACAACAGCTGGGATACAGCCGGGGCATGTTGCATGTGTACTCTCGCGCCGGATTGCTGGAGCGGTACAGTAGCGGTGTGTATATGCGCCCGGGGACATTAGCTGATGATATGGTTTATATGCAGCGGAAGTTCCCCGCTCTTATTTTTTCTCATGAAAGTGCTCTTTACCTGCTTGGTTTAACCGAGCGTACACCTTTTCAGCATTCGGTCACCATTCCCTCAGATGCTACGCTGCCCCGCAGTCTTTCGAAGGATTGCACATGCTATTACATAAAACATCAGTTTCATGAGTTGGGGCTTATAGAATTACGTACGACTATGGGCAATGTTGTACGAGGTTACAATGCAGAGCGTTCTATATGCGATATGCTCCGCAGCAAGAACAGGGTAGATATTGAATGCTATACCGCTGCGCTAAAACTATATTTTTTCGGCAAGGAGAAAAATCTGAACCGGCTGGCAGAATACGCTACAAAGATTGGAGTAATGGACAAGTTAACCCCTTATCTGGAAGTTTTGGTATGAATGCAGCATCAGGATTTTTCTCGTATTTGCGTTGAGTTTGGAGCAAAATATGCTAGAATGTTTTTAGGAGAGTATGCCATGGGGAACATAGACGAAATTCATTTCAGAGAGGGGGAAGTAGAGCTGTCGGTTCATGTAGAACCGCAGGCGGATACTGTATGGCTTAACCGTCAACAGATGGCGCAACTCTTTGATAGAGACGTAAAAACAATAGGCAAGCACATTCAGTCAGCACTACGTGAGGAGTTGGATGATTCAGTTGTCGCAAAATTTGCGACAACTGCCAGCGATGGAAAAACGTATCAGGTGGAATACTACAATCTGGACATGATTATCAGCGTGGGTTACCGTGTCAAATCGGCACGGGGTGTCCAATTCCGCCGCTGGGCAACGAATGTACTTCGGCAGTACCTGATGCAAGGGTATGTATGCCAGCAAAAGCGCCTGCAAGACCTCTCCACAACCATTCGCGTGATGAAGCGTGTGGAAAATAAGTTGGATTCAGCCCAGATATTGGAAGTGGTGCAGCAGTACACCCGCTCTCTGGATTTGCTGGATGATTACGATCACCAGCGCCTGAAGAAGCCGCAGGGGGACCTCCATGCCTATGTACTAACCTATGAGGAGTGCAGGAAGCTCATAGATTCTATGCGGTATGGGGATGAGAGTAGTGTATTCGGCAATGAAAAGGATGATTCATTTAAGGGGAGTTTGGGTAATATCTACCAGAGCTTTGCCGGAAAGGACGTGTACCCATCTACGCAGGAAAAGGCTGCTAACCTACTCTACCTCGTGACTAAGAATCATGCTTTTTCGGATGGCAATAAACGAATTGCGGCTGCGGTATTCTTATATTTTCTGGAAAGAAATGACTTGTTGTTCCGGGATGGCGAAAAAGTCATAGCCGACCACACCTTAGTAGCCATGGTTGTGATGATTGCGGAATCCAAGCCCGAAGAAAAAGAGACCATGGTGAAGCTTGTGATGAACTTTCTTGAGGCATGAGCGGAATAAAACTGCCTGGACCAAGCATTTAACTGCCCAAAATGGCATTTTTTGCAGTTTTGGCAAAATGAAAACATTGATATATCAATATTTTTACGCGTGGGAATAATTAGCATTCATGCCACAAGTGTATAGCGCAAGTGACAAATTGAACGATTTTCTTGCATATTTACATATTGAAGCACAGTATATAATGATATCTTAGAACGCGTTGAAACAATAAGGCAAATAGCAATTTACTGTAGCTTCACCATCGAAGCGGTCTATATCGCACCACGTGGCATAATAGCGAGACTTGCTTTTATGTACGCGTTGTAACATTAAGTTAATGACAATTCGGATGTTAAAACAGGCAAAGAAAGCAATTGTTCCCTCTCGTCAAGCTTTATATTCGGGTTGAGGGCTCAATGAGAAAAAAAGAAAACCGCGCGAATTTTCCCTCGTATTGCCATGTGTCATGACAACACTATAAGCTTGCAGGGGAGACAAGCAGCGCGTATAATGATGGTATGTTCAAGAAGATACTGTACATGACCGGGCTGGTCGCCGCAGTGGCACCGGCATTCGCCGCAATAGAATGGACCACGGATTTGGACGCAGCCCGCACCAAAGCAGCAGCTGAGGGCAAGTCTGTGTTGGTAGATTTCACTGGTTCTGACTGGTGTGGCTACTGCATTCAACTCAAGAAAAACGTATTTGATACAGCAGAGTTTGAGGCATTTGCCAAAGATGATTTTCTGTTTGTAGAGATTGATGTTCCTCGCGAAGTCAGTCGCGTGGGGCAAGAGCTTTACAACAAGAACCGCCAATTGTGCGAGCAATATAAGATTTCCGGGTTCCCGACCATCATGATTGTAACCCCCGAGGGGTACATTGTAGGCGGTTTCGTGGGTGGCGCCAATATGGCCCGAGTTAAGGACAGTCTTAATGCAGCAAAAGCCAATGCTGCTAAAGTAGCCGCAGCGCAAAAGCTTGAAGGCAGCGCCAAGGCGAAAGCACTGGCCGAGGTACACGCCGGCCTGGCATCGGACCTGAAGCCCGCAAACGCCCTGATGATGCATGCCATCGCCGAGGCCGATACAGACAACGTAACGGGTATGCGAGACTTGGCAAAAGCCGAAGCCCAAATGGAAGAGCTGAACAAGAAGCTGAGCGCCACGAGAGGTGATGCAGAAAAAGCGCTTCCCATCATCAACGAGGCTATCGCAAATGCTTATCCCATTAACCTTGAGAGCATGCTTCTAATCAAGGGGCAAATCATCATGGCTATCGTTAACAGTCGGCTCCAGGTAGCAGACAGCATTGAGGAGGTAGAGGCCATTCATCAACTCATGCTTGAACTGGTGGAGTGTGCCCCGGCAGACCGCAAGGAGCTGTTCCGCAAGAAGATTGAGAAAGATTTCGGTGATCCTGCAGCGATGTTGAAGCGCATTCGCGAGACACGCGCCCGCAAGTAATGCGGTATCTTTTATAACCTCACGGTAAAAGCAAGCCCGAGTCTGAAGATTGAACAGACTCGGGCTTTTCGCATACCCTACCGCCCCCGGCAATGGGCAAATGGAGCAAAAAATCAATTTTCTTAATATGGTAGCGCATTTGAAGTTTGCAATATGAACAATTGTGTGGTAGATTAAGTCAAAAGGCATCAATTTACACATATGAAGCGACCATTCTCATTCTTGGCTATACTTGCATTGGGCACTGCTATGTTGCAGGCTGCACCGCAGTTGTATGATATCACCCTCTCTAACGCAGAGAAATACACGCAATGCAAAATTGCGTTTGAGTCTGACACAACGATTAAGTTTACCGGCACCAATAAAAAAGGCGAGACGGTGACAAAAGAAGTCAAAGCATCATCCGTGCTGTATAAGAGAGAGGTAAAAGCAAAAGAGCCGAAGAAAGAGGCACCGGCCCCGACCGCCCCCGAAGTAGAGGAAACAGAAACACCGACCACAACAGAGGAGAGCGCGGAAGAAGCCCCCGAAACAACGGATGCAGAAACACCGGAAGAAACGGCAGAAGCACTGGTAAAAGAACCGGAGGCAGACGCAGCCCCGACCTTAACCGGACCGTCCGCCAAAGAAAACAGCTTGGATAAGCTCAGAGGGCAACTGGCAGAGGTAGAAAAGAAAAAGGAAGGCATCAAAGAACTCTCTCGAAGCTTCAGTTCTCGCTACAACAGCACCTACAATGTTGTAGAGAAGAACCTCAAGAAGATAGAAGAGGCGTGTGAGGAGATTGATAAATTGCAGGCCGAATACGATGCATTGACAACCAAGCCTTTTGAATATGAGATTGTGAGTGACCAAGACCGCAACAAATATGCGGTAGACGGCAAAGCAGCATACGATGCCATGGTCATGGATATGAATCAAAAGAAAAACTCACGCAAAATAGGAGGCTTAGATAAGTTTGAGGCATTGAGAGAATCCTACCAAGGTATACCGGAGTACCCCGAGGCCTACAACTGGTACCTCAAGACGCTTAAATCTCTTGACAAGAAATGGGAGAAAGCCATCGCTAGCATTGAAAAGAAACGCAAGAAGATGAGCAGCTCCAAACTGGAAGATTTGGAGAAAAAAGAACAAGCAGAGTTTGATAAGCTGGAAGAACAGCTGGAGGAAGATGGCGAACACATTGCTCAGGTGTGGTACACGCCCCGCCCCAACAACTTGGTGATGCTTAAAAACTGCAAGCGTAAAGTAGAAGAGATATTACGCCGCAGCAAAAATAACAAACCCTTGGAACATACGGGTAAAGTAACGGAGCTCATCAGCGCCGTTTGGGTATCTATGGATAAAGCCCGCGACTTGATGGTAGCCGGCAAGTACGAAGAAGCGAAAGAGGAGCTCGAAGGCAACGAAGATTATAAGAAGATAATACGCCTTCACAAGAACTTGCTGCCCGAAGAGTACAAGAAACCTCTGCGGGACCAAAGAGAAGCACTTAATAAAGAGCTCAAAGATCGCATCAATAAGAGCCGAAACCTTCAACGCACGTTGGACAACAAGCGTACGGCACTCAACAGATTAAGCGAGTCTACAGAGTCTCAGATAGCACGTTTGAACGATGTGGTGGAAGATGAACTTGCTGCTCAGAAAGCAGCAGAAGCTGATGAGAAAGAAGAAAAATCGGAGAAAGAGTAACGACGGATAACTATTCACCCCAAGCCTCCGGTAACGCAGTAACCGGAGGCTTATTATAGCCCCCTTCCCGCCACAGCATGAAGATAATATATACGGTAGCGGTAAGCGTTGTGTGCAGCATAAGTGCTCAAGCAGCTATACCGGCAGAGATAGAAGACGCATTTTTGCGTTATATACAATTAGCCCGAGAACTGGAGCCGATACTGGCTGCAGCACAAGATCAAGAGACGGCAGATGCCCATGCGAGAGCACTGTACGATATACTGCCCAGAGTATACGAAGCCCGAACCGAGCTGATGAAAATAGAAAAGCTCTCTCCGCAAGTGCAAGCCGAATTAGTACAAAAATACGGCAAAGCCATGCAAACGGCATGGGGTAAGGTGTACGAGCAAATCTTTCGCTTAGAAAAATGTAATTGCTACCATTCGCTTTCATATTTCAAACAATTTCGAGCCTTATGTATGATGCTACAGCAATAAAAAAGCCCATACTCGCTTTATTGACAGCCGCAGTATGCCTGGTGCCGATGCAGGCAGCAGCAGAAGAAGATGATGAGTCGAGGATTCCCCCGTTAAGAGACTTGCCTGATTTTGATGCCACCATACCGGAGGAGGCGCCCATACCGCAACCTAATCAAGAAACAATAAGTCTTATACGCGAAGGGATAAGCTTGCAGACAGAAGTGCTTGAGACACTGCGCAGCATAAAAGATCGAGAATCAGCCGATGCAGCATCCGAAAAATTAAGCCGTTTGGCTGCGGACCTCAATAGATGGGGCAAAACAATGGATAACCGCGCACAAGAGCTCGGGGAGGAAGAGGAGATTGTGAATGAGTACGAAGTCAATTTCCTACCGACAATTCGCAACATATCAGCAGAAATACGCCGAGAGGGAGAACGACTGATGACCTACGGTTATTTTGACTCAGAGAAGCTCAAAAAAGCGCTCAGAGAGTTGGTGATACAAACTCAGTAGGCGGTTATCATGAAAGAAGACCCGCGCTTTCTTTCAGAACAACTTATCACCTACCTCGGCAACAAAAGAGCATTGTTGCCGTTGATAGGGCGCGGTGTAAAAACCGTGATGCAACGGACGGGGCAAAAAAAGCTGCGTATTTTTGATGCATTTTCCGGCTCGGGTGTAGTATCACGTTTTTTTAAACAATTCAGCAGGGCTCTGTACAGTAATGATTTAGAGCTATACAGTTTTATATTAAACACCTGCTATCTGGCTAATCGAAGCGAGATTTGCGGTGACGAACTGACACAAACGCATGCAGAGCTAATATCTGCAATAGCGGAAGGCGTGCGCCCCGGTTTTATTGCCGAGCTGTATGCCCCGGCTGATGATGAGCATATAAAGTGCGGAGAGCGAGTGTTCTACACACGGCGCAACGCGCAATATCTTGATACAGCGCGGCAACTGATTAACACCCTGCCCTCGCAATTACAGGCGTATTTTCTAGCACCGCTGCTGGCACAAGCCTCAGTTCACACGAATACCTCGGGTGTATTCAAAGGATTTCACAAAAACGCAAAGGGAATCGGGCAGTTCGGAGGACGCGGCAAGAATGCGCTCTCTCGCATACTCGCCCCCATTGATATACCCCTGCCCATCATGTCTCGCTTTGAATGCGAGCACCACGCCTTGCAGCAAGATGCCACAGCAGCAGCACGCACGCTGCCGGGGCTGGACCTAGCGTATCTTGACCCACCCTACAACCAACACCCCTATGGGTCCAATTATTTCATGCTCAACCTACTGGCAGAATACAAAAGGCCGCAAAATGCATCTCGGGTTTCGGGTATACCGACCAACTGGAACCGCTCTGCCTACAATACACGAACCACAGCTGCAGATACCCTCAGCAGCCTCATAACGGCAATCTCGGCCCCGCACATACTCATCTCTTATAACTCTGAGGGATTTATCCGCCCGCAAGAAATGGAAAGCATGCTGAGCACGCACGGCAAAGTCAGTCTCATGAAACAAGACTACGCCACATTTCGCGGCTGCCGTAACCTACGCAACCGAGCGCCACGTGTTTGTGAATACCTCTATTTGCTGGAACGATAAAAGAGGGCAATTTTCACCGAAAATCACCAATTAAAAAGCAGCTACACAACAAAAACGGCAATTCGCGCTTGCTATTCATTCATAAATGGGTATAATAGCGCCCGCGCGTCAGCCGCGAGGGTTGATGCCGACAGAATAAAACGATACAGAAATCAGACAATGAACAAGAATCCCCGAGTAGCTATAGTGGGCGCCACCGGTGCGGTAGGTGTCGAGCTTCTTTCCTGCCTTGAGAGCCGTAATTTCCCGCTCTCATCCCTGAAACTTCTGGCATCCAAACGTTCTGCCGGTAAACAGGTCTCCTTCCGTGGTGAAATGCTCACCGTGGAAGAACTTACCGAAAACTCCTTCGGCGATGTAGATTTGGCCTTATTCGCGGCCGGTGGCGATATATCCCGCCAATTTGCCCCCATAGCGGGCGCTGCGGGTTGCGTAGTGGTAGACAACTCCTCGGCCTTCCGTCAAGATGATGATGTCCCCTTGGTTGTACCCGAGATTAACCCCGAAGCCGCATTCAACCACCCGCGCAACATCATAGCCAACCCCAACTGCACCACCATCATCACGCTGATGGCGCTGTACCCCCTGCACCTCAAGTTCGGGCTCAAAACCATTATCGCCAGCAGCTATCAAGCCGTGAGCGGCAGTGGACAGCACGGCATCACCGAGTTGGAGAACCAAGTGCGGGCCATTTGCGATGGCCACCCCGTTGAGATTTCGACATATCCCCGTCAGATAGCATTCAATGTGCTGCCGCAAATTGACAAGTTTGCTCCCAATGGCTACACCAAAGAAGAGCTCAAAATGCTCAACGAAGGGCGCAAGATAATGAACCTGCCCGAGCTCAAGGTGACCTGCACCTGCGTACGCGTGCCGGTATACCGCAGCCACTCCATCTCTTGCGTGGCGCAGTTTGAGCAACCCGTGGATGTAGAAGCAGCCCGCAGCTGCTACAACGGCAAGCCCGGTGTTGCGCTGATGGACGACATCGACAACAACGTATGGCCCACCCCGCTCGACTCCACCAACGGTGACACCTGCTACGTAGGTCGCATACGCGAAGACATAGCAATCGACAACGCGCTCAACCTCTGGGTAGTGGGAGACCAAGTACGCAAAGGTGCAGCTCTCAATGCCGTGCAGATAGCCGAGCTACTCGTCAGCCGCGCCTGAGTCTGAGATTCCACCACAACAGCACCATGGATATTAAGGCAATCATCAAAGAATCTGCCGAGCTGGTAGAGGCCCGCCTCAACGAGCTTCTGCCCGCAGAAGAGGCAGAGCCCACCACCCTGCACAAGGCCATGCGTTACAGCATCTTTGCAGGAGGCAAGCGCATACGCCCCCTACTTTGTCTGGAGGCGGCCCGTGCCTGTTGCGGGGATGCCACGCCGGCACTCAACGCAGCATGCGCACTGGAGGCACTACACACCTATACGCTGATTCACGATGACCTGCCCAGCATGGACAATGATGACCTTCGTCGCGGTCGCCCCACCAATCACAAGGTATATGGAGAAGGTGTGGCCATACTTGCCGGCGATGCCCTGTTGACAGAAGCCTTTGCTATGCTGGCAAGCGTGCCCTCTAACGAGAGATACGGCGTACGCGACTACGTGGCCGAGCTTGCTTACCGCACCGGCAGTCTCACGCTGGTGGGTGGCCAAGTGCTGGATCTTGAGGGTGAGGGGCGCCAACTCAATGAGGATGAGCTGCGAGCCATCCACATGGGCAAAACGGCCTCCCTGATCATAGCCTCCGTACGATTGGGGGCCATGGCAGCAGGTGCCACGCACGAGCAGCTCGAAGCCCTCACCGTTTATGGTCGAGACCTCGGGCTCGCCTTCCAGATTATTGACGATATTCTCGATGTTACATCTACCCCGGAGGTACTGGGCAAGAGTATTGGCAAAGACCAAAAGGTACAAAAAGCAACCTACCCGGCCTTGGTAGGTATCGAAAAAGCAAGAGCGGAGGCTCGAGAGCTCACCGCATCTGCGCAGGCTGCGCTCGGCGTATTCTCCGACAAACGTCGCGAGGTTCTGCTTGCCATCAATGATTATCTGCTCAAGCGAGATTATTGATAGGCTATTCGCCCCAATTTCAAACTAAAGGCCGTTCCGGTACCGGAACGGCCTTTATCATTTACAAACTTCTGTACAGGGAACCGCCCTCCCTATCCGGGGAGGGCGGCTTTGTAGGGGTGGACGAGCTCTCTCCTTCTCGCCCACTTTCGCGCATACATGAACAAATCTTTACTTACCGAGAGCTTGGCTCCAGGCCTCGGCCTTAAATCCGGGTATCACAGAGCCGTCTTCGGTAATGAGCAAGGGACGCTTTACCAGCATACCATCGCTTGCCAACAACTGCAGCTGCTCTTCCTCGGTCATTTCAGCCAGCTTGGCAGCCAGATTCAACTCGCGGTACTTCATGCCACAGGTGTTGAAAAAACGCTTCAACGGCAACCCGCTTGCCTGCCACCAGCGGTGCAGCTCCTCTGCGGTGGGAGCGTGCTCTGCTATGTGTCGGTCGGCGAAGCTCACCCCCTGCTCCTCCAGCCATTTCTTGGCTTTCTTGCAGGTTGTGCATTTCGGATACTCGATGAATTGCGTGCTCACGCAGATTTATTTACTCTATTTCCTACAGATTTGCAAGGATTATTTTTGACATTTTGCCATTTTTTTCATTTTTTTCGAATTTTAACCCAATTTTTGCAATTTTTCATAGAAAATGAGCAAAAAAAACCGAGGGAGCCATGTAAGACCCCCTCGGCATCATTAAAATCGTTTGTTTACTTCTTCTTATTTTTGATTTGTAAGAAAAGCGCCTCGGGGTCGGCATAATAGGCATTAACATCCTTAATCATCTGCGCTCGGGCATTGGGATCGGGCATGCATTCAGCCGCTTGTAAAAAGAGTTGCCGGGCCAAGATGACATCTTCTACAGACGAGGGATTTTTCATGATTTCAAAAACCCGAGCACGCAGCAAGAGTTCTTTTCTGCGCACAAAGCCCGGCTTATTTTCCGGTTCTGCAACGGAGATATACATATTTACAACCGACAATTTATCCTCAAAGTTTTTCGCCGCAGACAACTCTGCATCAAAAGATTTTTTCTGGTGCAAGGGTTTATATACCTCGTGTATACCGGTAACATTTTCTTCGTCGGCAAGGGCAATAAGCCGGATGAGGGGGTAGGCAACGGCACGGTACTCTTGCGGTTGCTTTTGATAAAAGGCGTATAAAGCAACTGCACGCTCTGCACCTTGCAATTTCATAGCGGCCTCGTATTCTGCAACAGATGGCTGAGACTTTTTAAGAGCAGCCATTGCAGCGGCGGGCGAAGACTCCGCCCCATGATACCCCCCGAGAATCACCATATCGGGAGACATAATCATCAGACTCGGGAAAATTTTGATATCGAACTCATCGCAAATCGCTTTATTCTTTTTGAGAGCAGCTTCACCACCTACTACAGCAGGGTTATTCGGCACATTCACCTCTACCGGCACGTAATGTTGATGCACCCATGCCGCAAACTCCGGCTTATCCAAAACATTCTTTTTCTGTAAAATGCAAGCCTTACACCAATCAGAACCGGTAAACTCAACCAACAGCAGTTTTCCCTCTTCACGGGCCTTTTGGCAAGCCGAGTCCAAGTCGGACATCCACTCAATCTGAGCAGCAGGGGCAACCATAGCAGCAGTAGCCCCCAACATTATCATTGCACATTGTCTGAACATGCTATTATACATACCATTTCTGCTTATTCGGTGCAAGAGTATACCATATGACTGACACAATCGGCATGATGCGAATCATCGGTTGAGCTCTGTTTTGCCCTGATAGCGACCATACTCATCGTAAAAACTCACAGAGCCACCGTTTCGTTCACTCTTACCACGGTAGCGACCATAGTCGTCATAATATTGAGTTACTCCGTTATCATGGTCTACTTTGCCTAGGTAGCGACCATAATCGTCATAGAAACGCCATTCGCTGCCACCCGAAGACTCCATTTTGCCGAGGTACCGGCCATAATCGTCGTAAAAGCGCACCTCACCTTCACGTTCAATCTCGGCCTTCCCTAAATATCGGCCATAATCATCGTAAAAACAAAGAGTGTCGCCATCTTGCATTTCGGTCTTCCCCAAATAGCGGCCATAATCGTCGTAATGCTGCGCATCACAGTGTGCAATCAGCTCCACCCTGCCATCTAATTTACCGAAAAAACGCAGGTAAGCCACGCAATCGGCAGCCTCGGCACAAGCAAAGCTCAGCACAAAGGCACCAATACAGCATATTGTTTTAAAAAGTAATCTCATAAACGTTTTATATCGTGCAACATACTATACAGCATAAAACTTTTTTTACAAGATATAACATTGACACGCCATAACATTTTGACTAAAATGTGGGAGCATGCAACCGAAGTACACATACCTGCTGCTATTGATTGCCCTGCTGATGAGCAGCTGTACATGGCACAGCAACCAGATTTTTTACAACATGGGGCAAGAGGGCGCTTATTTGGAAGAGCACGAATGCAAGTTTTGGAAAGTAGGCAACACCATGTATGTAGAAGCCCCTTTGCACAACTACGAGACCCGACAATCACGTATTATCTCTAAATTAGGAAAAGGAGTGGGCACGCATCATTACCCAACGCAAGCGTTACCCACTAAAACCGGCTACGGAGAAATTACCCTACACGAGAGCGAGAACATCACTTATTGGAAACGCACAAGCCGCCCATGGCTCTTTGAAAAACCGGCCGGGGCGGTTCCATACCTCAACAAGGCCGGGCGTTGTGTAGACCCCGATATGCCCCTATGCACGGATGAAAAGCAAGATAGTCGCCGCGTTATCAAGGCCGAGCCACCGCAGGCTACAGCACATGCACTCTGGGCTTACCCCCTTTCTGCGCTGTCATTAGTGGCAGTGGACATACCGGTAACGCTAACCGTTAACACCGTCATGCTGGCCGGTAGCATCATTATATCACCTGTCACCCTTACCTTATCTTTCTTCCCGACATGCCCCGACGAGGAGCAATCAGCGCAAGAAAACACACCGCAGCAGAATTGAATATAAAATAGTGACTTGAAAAGTGCTGTGTTGTGTGATAATATACGCGCGTAATACTATTTACCACGCTTATGGCAACACAACTTGAGCAACTGAAACAGTACACCACCGTCGTGGCAGACACCGGCGACTTCCGCCAAATGGAGGAGTTCACCCCGCAAGATGCCACCACCAACC
>SUVK01000055.1 GCA_015062055.1 Akkermansiaceae bacterium | reverse complement strand
TTCCACAAGGGGGAAGGACTCATTGTCGTCCTTCCCCCTATCCCCCCATCCTGCTAGGGCAGTTTGGGCTCCTATGGAGACTTTTTGGGCGGGCTTTCGGTGTCGCATTTGATTTTACAACTTGCATATTCTTCTTTTTTTTCAAAAATAAGCTTGACATAAATTCATTTTTATGATACATGAAAAACGTACACGGCATGGGCCCTGTACATCTGTCTAACAAAATCAACAACTGTTTATCATCATTATGAATACTACTACCATTGCGGCTGTAGCCGCACCGCTGCTGATACTACCTGAGCATTGCCACACTGCATCGTTGCTGCACCGCGTAAACAACTGAGCATAAACTGATAAATGACCTTCCCTGCGTGAGCTATGCCCACGTATTTACCTCCCTGTGTACCGGTAAACAGGGAGAGCATCGGTAAGCCGTCGCCCCCCTATCTCACCATGAGACAAACGCAACAAAGGCCGGCAAAACCACCGCGCACATGGCGGCAAGCGCCCCTCTTTTATTATCATATTAACCCCACCCTACACCTCTCTTTTACCACATGAAACAGCACACACAAAACGAACAAATGGTCATATCCCTGGGCAGTGAAATCGGCATACCCTTCCGGGTGTGGCACGCAGAGAATCAACAGTGGATTAAGTGCGAATCCAACACCCCGCTCTGCGACCACGATGTACCGCGCCCCACCTACCGCACGGTATTAGTTCACGTTCCCAATAAAGGCACCCGCAGCGAGCGCATCCCGATTCCGCCGGAGTTGCCGGTGGTACGGCGCGTGGAGTACTTGCACGACCTACTGCAAACCTACCGTAAGGATGGGTTGCAGCTGGCGGTGGAGGACGCCGAGGGCGGGGAGCCCGTGCGCATTTTGTCCATACGCAGCGTCGGCAAGCAAATGCCGGCCTACCTCCCCACCGTGTACGAGCATGATACCACCACCGCTACTGCAGAGGAGCAGGAGGCCTACCACCGCAAAATCTCCGCCAGCCCGGGTGTGAGCGATGATTTCCCCTAGTACGCAAACTCATTATGGAACGACTTTGTGGGAGGCAGCACAGAGCTTTGGCTGCCGGAGCAACAGCAATGGGTGCGTGCCGATGCGCTGGAGTACCCGCGCTGTCTGCCCCACGGCGGCAACTACCTGACCATGGAGCGAGAGCACGGCTACGGCGGCCACGTGCGCCAAGCAGACGGCAGCTTACTTTTCGACTGGGTCCCCGTCATTTACGAGCTGGTGCCGGAGCACCCTTGCACCATCAGCATACTGGCCGGTTACAGGGGAGCTCGCCACCGCTTTACCGTAAGGGGGCAAATACGCCCTGCCAATACCACCACACAATCCCTTACTCATTAACTCACACCAACCACCACTATGAATACAGAAACACACCCACCCATCGAGTCGGAGAAAACGCAGATACGCCTCAGCGCTGCCCTGCAACTGCCCGTTATTCTCTGCCACAAAGATGAGCCACCGCACAAGGGGGAGATCAAGCGCATGAGCATTTGCGAGCTGCGGGAATTTTTCAGCTATGTGCGTTCCTTCTTCGATTTTTACGTGCAAGATGCGGAAAACGGCGCCCCGGTGCGCATTTGCTCTTGCTACTCCGATGCCCCCACCCCTGAGAAAGAAACATACTACATCCCCGTGCGCACGCAGCATGGCGAGCCTGCCCCTCACGTGGAGGCGGATTCCCCCGCTGCAAAATATGTTCTGCATGCAGACACCCTCATCCAACACCCGCAACGCGAAGATTGGCTGCCGATTCCCGCCATTACAGAGTCCTCCCCCATCCCCTTCGGCACAGGGCAATTAGTGATGCAGAAAAGCCCGGCTTGCACGCAAAAATTTCGCCAACCTGCGTGGCGCTTTCCCCGCATAGCCCTTCCAAACACATGCAAGCTCACCTTCGAGCGCCCCTGCACGCTGCACTTCATCGTAGCATCCGGGCAAGCGGAAGAATACTCCCTGCTGTTACGCGGACAAAATGAGCCCGTGCCGCAGCACGCCCCCGCCCCGAAAGGAAAAGCCCTGCATCAAAAAACGAAACACCGCAGAAAAAAACGCAAGGCGCTGCCGCATCTGCCGCTACAACGCAGAGGCATCACCCCAAGCCGCCCCATAACTTGGGAAGAAAAGCAAGAGTACCTGAATGAGCTGTTTCTAACCGGCGATTCTCCGGCCAGCATATTCGACGACTACTTGGACGCTCGCGAATGCCCCACATTAGCCAAACTCGTTAACTATAACCCCCAACACTAACCATGACCACAGATACCCAACAAGCCTACCAAGGTTACCGCATGCTTAACGTCATCATGCCGCTCAACTCACACCACAGCCCGCAGGGGCGCCGGCGCAACATGAAGCTGCACCACCTGCTGCGCCTGCGCTCATACCGGATGCGGTGCTACTACTACCTCATGGCTCCGCACAGCGGTGCAGCCTTGCGGCATGGTGCGCTGTGTTTCAGGTTCAAGCGACAGTTTAAAATAGAAGCCCTGCTCGAGCAAAAGTGGCTTACTTGCTTAACAAAATCCCTGCAAGCAGAAGCGCTCTGCCCCTGTATCTTCGTGTATGACGACCGCGGAGCAGGCAACGCCTGCCACCTCACCACCATCCCCATCATCAGCAACACCCCCCATGCCCCCACCCTCCTTTCAGAAGAATTGGGTATCGGTAAAAACATGGATCCCGCCCACGTGCCCGTCTTTGCCCTCCAAAGGCTGATAACACCGGCAAATACCCCCGTGCAAGATACCCGCCCCAAGCCCGAAAGCTACAATAGCTGGTTTAACATCAACGTGAATTTTACGTAATTGTTAAAAAGCTACACTCCACCAATGCCGACCTTAAAACCACTAACACAATCTCACCGACAACATCATCATACAGCCCCGCACAGTTCTCTACTCGCATGCTGAAACGCAGGGTTTCAAAACCGAGTAACAAACTGTAGTCAAAGTTTCGGCGCTAACGGCGTGGGGGCAAATTAACGGCTGTGGATGTTGAGCATCTGGGCGTAGGTAGGCACAGGCCAGAGAGCGGCATCAACATGAGCCTCGAGCGCATCTACCGTATTGCGGGCTTGCTCCATTGCGGCACGCATGGCGAAAGGCTCGCCGGCCTCGATAGCCGCAGCCAAGGCATCTACCTGCGGGGCGAGGGCATCGTAGAGCTCGCCTATTTCGTTAGCTTTTTGCGTGGCCGCTTTCAGACCGGCTGTAAGACCGGCAGCTTGAATAGCACCCACGGTGCCACAAATTTCGGTCATTTGCGTGGCAATAGCCGGCAGATAAATGGTGCGCAACATATTGAGGCAGGTCTTGGCCTCTATGTCTATGAGTTTTTCAAAGCTTTCTAACTGGATTTCTTTGCGAGCCAACAGCTCGGAGCGTGAGAGCACGCCGTATTTTTCCATCAACGCAATGGTATCGGGGCGAGAAAGCACCTCTAAGGCCTCGGGCGTGGTCTTAATGTGCGGCAAGCCGCGTTTCTCGGCCTCTTGTACCCATTCGTCGGAGTAACCGTTACCGTTGAAGATGATACGGTCGTGCTTGGTGACAAGATCGCGGATAAGCTCTCGCACCACATTTTTGAAGTCGGGGGTACCGGCATGCGGTTCCAAACGTGTGGCAACCTCATCCAAGGCCTCGGTCATAATGGTGTTCAGCACAGCCATGGGCCAAGCACATGTTTGCGAGGAACCAACGGCGCGGAACTCGAACTTGTTGCCGGTAAAGGCAAAGGGAGAGGTGCGGTTGCGGTCTGTTGTATCCTTGGGCAGCTCGGGCAATACGTCTACCCCCAGCTCCATTGTGGTTTTGGAGGCAGAAGACTTGGCACCACCGGCCTTAATTTGCTCGATGATATCGGTAAGCTGGTCGCCTAAGAAGATGGAGATAATAGCGGGCGGGGCTTCTGCTGCGCCGAGGCGGTGATCATTGCCGGCTTTAGAGGTAGATGCCCGCAGCAGGTCGGCATGCTTGTCTACACAAGCGAGCACGGCACTCAGGAAGGTGAGGAAGAGCAGATTGCTGTGCGGGGTCTTGCCCGGGGAGAAAAGCGAGCCGAGCTCGGGTGTAGAAAGCGACCAGTTGTTGTGCTTGCCGCTACCGTTCACATGGGCATAGGGTTTTTCGTGCAGCAGGCATACCAGGTTAAACTTAAGTGCTTGGCGCTGCAAGATATCCATAATCATCACATTATGGTCTACCGCTACATTGCAGGGCTCGAAGAGAGGACAAATTTCGAACTGCCCCGGCGCAGCCTCGTTGTGGCGAGTTTTGGCCGGTACACCCAGCGTCCACAATGCGCGGTCTACACTCATCATGAACTCGAGCACACGCTCTTTGATAGAGCCGAAATAGTGGTCTTCCATCTGTTGGTGCTTAGGCGGCAAGCAGCCGAAGAGGGTGCGACCCGTCTCAATGAGGTCGGGGCGTTGCAGGTA
The DNA here is from genome assembly GCA_015062055.1 of Akkermansiaceae bacterium. Taxonomy (GTDB): domain Bacteria; phylum Verrucomicrobiota; class Verrucomicrobiia; order Verrucomicrobiales; family Akkermansiaceae; genus Akkermansia. The sequence continues at coordinate 10,224 of SUVK01000055.1, read as the reverse complement.
GAGGTCGCGGTCTATCAAGAAGTACTCCTGCTCTGCCCCGAGGTTGCTCACCACATATGAAGGCTCGATACCGAAACAACGCAACACACGCATCGTTTGCTGTGCCACGGCTGCCATGGAGCGTAAAAGCGGGGTCTTCTTGTCCAAGGCCTCCCCCGTGTAAGAGCAGAATGCCGTGGGAATGCAAAGGGTTACTGTATTTTCCGTACGCTTGATGAATGCCGGGCTGGTGGGGTCCCATGCCGTATAACCACGAGCCTCGAAGGTGGCACGAATACCGCCGGAGGGGAATGACGAGGCGTCAGGCTCTGCCTGAATCAGGTTTTTGCCCGTAAACTCGCAAATCATACCGCCTTTGCCATCGGGCTCAACAAAGGAGTCGTGCTTCTCAGCCGTAGCATCCGAAAGGGGCTGGAACCAGTGGGTATAGTGTGTTGCCCCCTTAGAAAGCGCCCACACTTTCATGGCTTGGGCTACTTCATCGGCGATTCCGGTGTCGAGTTTGCCACCCTTTTGCACCGTGAGCATCATTTTTTTGAATGCACTCTTGGAGAGATATTTCTCCATGGTCTTAATGCCGAAAGTATCACTTCCGTAAAGGGCGTTAAGCGCAGCTTCAGCGTCCGTCAATGTTTCAGTAGCCATAAAATATGTGGTTTTAGCGGTTTGCGCGCGTATTCTAATATCTTTAATGAGATTTGTCAATCTCTTTTCCGAACTCAGGCATAGCCTGCATACGCAGAATTATGATTTTTATGTTGGACACGGCAGGAGTAGATGGCTATAATGTGACACGAACATGTTGCAACGAGGGTACAGAAAAGAAGAGAGTTTGGCTCGCCATTGGGCGGGGCAAGTCATAGAGTTGTGCGCTGAGATTGATGATGAGACCCTCACAGAGCACATAGAACCGATACAACAGGCACTCAAAGCATTAGACCACGACAGACGCGTGCTCTTTATCGGCGACTCCAAAAGTGGCAAATCATCACTTCTGGCGGGGGTCGCCCAGTACCCGGCTATAGCCAAATCTGAGGTAACGGAGACATACCGCTGCTGGCGCTACCGTAACAACGATGGAGATGCCACATGCTCAACCTTCATTCCCTTGGAGAATTTGGAGGGACTGGAGCTCACCGACACTGCGGCAGCAGAGGCAGAAGCCAACAGAGAGACCATTAAGGCACTCATGAAAGCCGCAGACGTAGTCGTTGCCGTAATAGATGCCAGTCGCATAGAAGCATCCTCCGTATGGGATTTATTGTTAACTCTTAACCAAGAGCAACGCAACGGCGCCCTCATCGCCGTAACGCATACGGATAAATTGGCGGCAGAAGATGCCCTGAAACTCAAAGACAGCCTGAGGGACTTTTGCCGTAAAAAGTTGAGCAGCACCCCGGCTATTTATTTTATAAGTCCCACCACCATGAAAGGGATGGAGGGCTTTACCCAGCGCGTGCAAGAAGCCTTGAATGCGCAGCATGGGCTACGCGCAGATATTCGCAAAGTCATCACGCTTTCGAGCGACTTACTCAACAAACAGTATCACATTCTTCGGGCACGCGAGGCCGTTTCTCAAAACGACTACGGGTTCCTCAACTCCATCGACAAAGAGATTGACAATTTTCTCACCCACCAGATGACCGGCATCAAAAACTACACAGATGCCTACTCAGACGCAGCCATGCAAGCACTGCCGGCCACACTCGCCAAGCTTAAACAAACATTCGGTTATTGGCTTTCGCCGGTAACATTGGTGCGCTTAAACTTGTTCGGGGCCGGTACCGAGACATATTACTACAACATGATTTGCCGAGAAATCTTGAGCCGACAAGAAGTGAGTGATGCCAATTTTGTGCTCTCTTGCTCCGGGCACTGGAACCACGTGCGCCCCCGCATGAAAAAGGCAATGGAGTGCGAGATTGGTAATTTCCCGGAAACAGAGCTGAACAAAGAACTGGGAGAACTGAGAGCCAGACTGGGCAGAGACCTCTATAAACCGTTCAATCAAGAGAAATTGCGACGCCGCATATCCGTACTATTTAACACATGCGCTCGCCAAATGCAGGCGTTTGTTCTTTTGATTTGCCTTTTTCTGATAGCAGCAGGCATTTTCGGAGTATTAAGCATGAACACATGCGCTGTGTGGATGGTGATTGGTGCGGGTATAGCCTGGGGTATCGGGAGTCTCGTTCATTTAATCACCTCGGCCACTATACGCAAAGAGATTGTGCAATTAGGTAACGCCCTGCAAGAAAGCATGCTCGCCAATATGGGAGAAGATGTCAAGACCCTGCTCATCTCTCGCGTATCGGCCTATCGCAAATTATACACGGAGCCCCGCAGAAAAGTTGCCCGCAACGAATCCATGCTCAAACCTTTACAACAACGCCACCTTAACATAACACGCCAAATATCGGGGATTCTGCCCCGGTGAAGTCGCTCCGCCAAACAACTTACCAATACACTCCATGCAAGAAACACTTACAGACATCAAAACACGCCGCAGTTGCCGCAAATATCTGAAAGAGCAAATCTCTGACACCGAGTTGGATGCCATTTTGGAAGCCGCCACATGGACCCCCACAGGGCGAGGCAAACAGTCTCCGCAGATGGTTGTAGTACAAGATGCCGAGATGCTCCGCAAACTTTCGCGTCTCAATGCGCAAATAATGGGCACAGATAGCGACCCCATGTACGGAGCCCCCACAGCCGTCATCGTATTTGCCGACAGCACAAATGAGAATGGCGTACTCGATGCCTCGTTGCTCATGGGCACCCTCATGCTGGCAGCGCATGCAGTGGGGGTAGCCTCGTGCTGGATTAACCGAGGCAAAGCTATGTTTGAGCTGCCGGAAGGGCAGGAAATCAAGAAGAATTGGGGTGTAGACGACAAGTACGACGGCTTAGCCATCTGCATTCTCGGTTACGCAGCCGAGGGTGGCATAGCCCCCGCCAAACCTCGCCGAGAGGGCTACATTATTCGCGCCTGATATTCCCCAACTGACGCCATGATACGCAAATTGGTAGTGGAAGGAGTTACGGTATTCCCGAAACAGGAGTCATTCTCCTTCGTGCCGGGGCTTAACATCATAGTAGGTGGTAACGACTCCGGCAAAAGCCACCTCATGAAGCTATGCTATGCCATTACCAAATGGGGGTGCGATGGCGCACGCCGAGAACTGCCCGAAGTTTGGGCAGAAGAAAAGCGCCTGCGCAAAGACATGCTGCGCGTGTATGGCACGCATAACCTCACCTCGCTCACGGCGCGCAACAGGGGTAATGCCACCGCACACATCAAGGCATCTCTCGAGGGGCACAAAGTACCACTAGGTTCTGCAGACCTCAGTTTCGGGTTTAAGGCAGATAACGAAGAAGAGGGACTACACATCAACAAGTTACCGCAGCGTTTTCTATCAGAAAATGCCGTATTCATCTCGCCGCGCGAAGTTTTGTCCATATACCCCTGCTACATGCAGGCAGGCAAGCGCTACCCCGAGCTGCTGGACTCTGCCAGCTGGGAGCTGTGCCGCGCTTTGGAAGAAGAACCCGAGGGTGGAGCCATACCCACAGCACTGCAATATGTGATAAGAGAAATAGAAACTCTTTTATCGGGCAGATTGCAACGACTCAACGGCCGTTTCTACCTTCAGCGTACGGGGCAAGAACCCCTTGAACTCAATTTGGTAGCAGAGGGTTTCAAGCGCATTGGCACCTTAGGTTTGTTGATAGGCAACGGCACCGTGCATGCAGGTACCTCGCTGTTTTGGGATGAACCCGAGATGAACCTCAACACTACCCACTTACCCCTGCTGGTTCGTATACTGATGGGCTTGTGCCACGCCGGGGTGCAGGTAATGCTTACAACTCACAGCCTTTTCTTACTGAGAGAGTTAGTCATACAACTCGCAGAAAAGAAACACACCAAAATCAGCAGACGATACTTCGGTATGCAACCGGCTAACTCTACCTCGATGGGCGTGCGCACCTCTGCCGGTAATTCTTTGGATGAGATTGACCACATCGACAGCCTGGATGCAGAAATGGAACAGGCCGACCGATACCTGAATATGAACTACAACCCCGGGGAGGAAGCCTGAGCGTGTTTCAGGCCGGTACCAGTTGTGTAGAAGGAGTACACCGCTTCAACTTTGAAGCGGGGTACCACGTGTGCCGTTTTGAGTGCTCCCCCTTCTATTCTCACCACGCCCAAAATTTTTGCAACAGTTGCAAAGAAATGGACTTTGTGCTCTACCATCCCGGCAAAAAAGAGCTATGGCTGGTAGAGGTTAAAGACTACCGTTTCAACGCCCGCCCCAAGGTAAAAGACTTAGTCGAAAAACTGTGTCGCAAGGTGAGAGATTGCCTTTTTCTCTTGAGAACGGCTGCCCTTTGCGCCCCTGAAGAAACGCCGGCAGAGGGCACATCATTGCGAGATATTGCCCGCATGAGCTTACAGGCAAAACGCATACGCATAGCCTTTACCATCGAGCTGGCACGCACCGGGCTCTTCCCCCCGAAAAGCCTACTGGCCACCATCAAAGATTTGCTTTACCGCCAAATTCGCTTTATCGACCCGGATATGCTGTGCCTGCCCATTACCGAGTCGGGAGGCATCGGCCCATGGACTATCACCCCCGCCGGGTCGACCCACTCATCGCGCATTCAAAAACGCATTGAAGAGGCCCGGCTCGCACACGAAAAAGAAGAACGCTTGGCAAAAGAACGCGCCCGTCATGCCGAAAAACAGGCAGCCAAAAAACAAAAAAAAGCCAGAAAATCTGATATCCCCCTCTGGAAACAAAGGGCAGAAGAACGACAAGCCGGCATGAGTGGCAACCACGCAGACCGCCGCAAGAAAAACGAAAATCGGCCCCCTGCACCATGAAAAAGAAAACAAAAATAGTGCTGATTGCGGCCTGTAGTTTGTTCTTTGCGGGAGGTGGAGCGGGTATATATTTTGCTTACACTGCTAATTGGAGCGCACCATCAACAGCCCCCACTCCTGTTGCAACGTCAGAAACCGAACCCGGTTTACCGGAACTGGCCCGTCGGCAAATCGGCATAACGGTAGGATACTCACCCGATTATGTAGATTTAGAATACCCCATGGGAGATGTACCCATAGAAAGCGGGGTATGCACCGATGTGGTTATACGCGCGCTGCGACTCAAAGGGCTCGACCTGCAAGAACTGGTGTACACGGATATAAAAAGCAACTTTAAGCTGTACCCCGGCCGCAAATTATGGCGACAACGCGGCGCAGACCGCAGCATAGACCACCGCCGCGTACCCAACCTGGAGGTATTTTTCGAGCGCATAGGATGGAGTGTTACCAAAGTACCAACGACCAACCCTGACGATTATCTACCGGGAGACATTGTAACATGCTACGACGCTGCCCATGGTCGCCCTCACATTATGATTGTGAGCGACCGCAAACATGCAGAGACCGGTGTACCCAAAGTCATCCACAACTCCGGCAAAGGAACGGAAGAAAATGATGACCTCTTCGAGTTTCCCATCACAGGCCACTACCGGCCGGTATACGACAAGCCCATCACATTGCCGCAACCACAAAAACAAAAGAAGAAATGAACAAGACTGCCCTTTTTCCCCTGTTGCTTACCTTAACAAGTTGTCTTTTTGCAGACAACCGTTTACCGGCCCTTGCACGCCAACAAATCGGGGTTACGATAGAATATGATCCCTCTTATGTCTCACTGAAATACCCCGGTGGGGATGTCCCGCAAGACCGCGGCGTATGCACCGATGTTGTTATTCGTGCCATGCGCCATCTTAACTTTGATTTGCAAAAAGAGGTGCACGAGGATATGAAGAAAAACTTCGCGGCCTACCCCAGTCGCAAAAACTGGGGGCTTAAACGCCCCGATAAAAATATCGACCACCGCCGCGTACCCAACCTGCAAACATTCTTCAAACGCAAAGGGTGGAGCCTCCCCATCTCGCAAAACCCGGCAGATTATCAACCCGGCGATATTGTTACATGCCTGCTGGGCGACACATTACCGCACATCATGATTGTAAGCGACCGCAAAAATGAGGACGGCGTGCCGTTGATTATCCACAACATAGGTGCCGGCACACAAGAAGAAGACGAGCTATTTACCCACACGCTCACAGGGCACTACCGCCCAAAACTGTAATCGAGCCTCCGTACACCCATCGGAGACGCGCTCATTACATAGATGGCAGCCCCATGAGCGCCCGAATAATCGCCACACGGCGTTTACTCTTGCGTTGCTGGGCAAGCTGCAAGGCTGTTTCGCCTTTGGGAGTACGCACCTGAACATCTGCCCCGGCCCTAATCAACGCCAAAATGGCAGCATCATCCTCTCGCTCGTCGGCCAGCATAGCCAACAAAGCCGTCATACCCGTTTCGGTCGATATCACATCGAGAGGCACCCCGGCCGCCACCAAGGCCTGCACCGTTGCAGGGGTATGCAAAATATCAAAAAGAGCCGTCTCTCCCTTGGCATTAACCGCCTTGGCATCGGCCCCGGCCTCACACAAAAGCTTGACTACACCGGCAGAGCGGGCGCTGTGCAACGCCGTGTTACCGGCGGCATCCACCGCCTTGGCATCGGCCCCCTGCTCCAAATAAAATCTCACCAAGGCTTCATGGTCGCGAGCCACGGCACGCATCAGCGGTGTAACACCGCGTGCAGACGCACGGTTTACATCTGCCCCCATTTCTATGAGTCTTGCGGCCATCTGCACATCTCGCACCGCTAACAAAGGAGAATCGGCGGGAGGCTCAGGTGTTACAGATGCCCCGGCTTGCAGCAACTGCTCCACCCCGTCCGTATTCCCTGTACTCAATGCGCGGTTCAATGGGGTGGTTCCCGTGTTGTCGGTTACATTCACCTCGGCATCGGCAGCAACAAGAGCCCCTACCACCTCGGGCGACTGCGTGCGGGTAAGTGGCACAGCATTGATGGAATACCCTCGGCCATTGGGATCGGCCCCTGCCTGTAACAAGGTCTTCACCAAGTTAACCTCCCCCTTCTCTGCCGCATCTATCAACAATGTAGCCCCATTCGGCATACGCTTCGTATTCACATCCTCAACAATTTCTATCAACCCCATACTTCGCAGCTCCTGCACGGCTTCTTCATTTGCCGAATAAAATTGACGCTGCAACACACATGCGCTGAGCGACAATACACTCAGCGCAGCAAACAAAACTCGCGCTTGTCCGTTTATTTTCATAGCTACGCCACGCAGTTTACCAAGCCACCCTCCCCCTTGCAAGTCAAAACTATTCTACCGTGCATTTTTTGCACACCAAACCCCGTACAAAAACACTTTTCACCCTTCTTCTGCGCTGTTTTCAAAAAAACATACTCTTTTTTCACAAAAAAGACTTGCCAACGCCGTCCGAATGTGTATAATACCCACGTCCTCGTTGTCAAAAGCGAGAACATACCACACAATAAAACGCGGATGTAGCTCAGTGGTAGAGCGCAACCTTGCCAAGGTTGATGTCGTGGGTTCGAATCCCATCATCCGCTCTTATTAGTAATAGGCGTAAGCCTCCATGCGGATGTAGCTCAGTGGTAGAGCGCAACCTTGCCAAGGTTGATGTCGTGGGTTCGAATCCCATCATCCGCTCTTATTAGTAATAGGCGCAAGCCTCCATGCGGATGTAGCTCAGTGGTAGAGCGCAACCTTGCCAAGGTTGATGTCGTGGGTTCGAATCCCATCATCCGCTCTCAAAACAAAAACGGTGCATCGTCAGATGTGCCGTTTTTGTTTTGCTTGCTTTATGAACGGGCATTCGAACACACGACGAGTGGGCAAACTGCGAGCAAGCGAGCAGTTTGGCTCCGAGCCGACGGAACACCTCCCGTCGGGTACTCTTGCGATAGCAAGAGCGAGGAGCGCGGGTAGAATCCCATCATCCGCTCTCAAAACAAAAACGGTGCATCGTCAGATGTGCCGTTTTTGTTTTGCATGCTATAAAGCCGTGCGGAGGGGAATCAGCAAACCGCCACCGAGTTCTCGGTGGCGGTTGAATTACATTTACCGATTTAACATCGGGAATCTTTCATGGATGACTCGGCATCAGCGACGACGACGGCGAGCAGCCAGGGCGGCAAGAGCCAGAAGGCTGAGGGTTGCCGTGGTGGGTTCGGGTATAACGGCATTAACCGTCACAAAACCACCGGTAGCGGCGCCACTGACAACGGCCTGTGTCTTCTCGCCGGCAGCATCAACAAAGGTGATGACGGTGTCATCGAAATCCAAAGTACCGGTTGCGTTGTCGAACAAGGTGATTTCTGCACCGTTTTCGATATCCTCGAGAGAATCTACGTTAACAAACACCTGAGCTCCGTTAAGCTCTACGCCGTTACTAACAGTCAGCACAGCCCCCTTCTCAAAGGTGATGCTACCGCCATTGAGCGTAAGGTTATCGGCCATGCTGTCGCCTTTCACAATGATATCACCGGCAGTCATGGTGATAGCACCCACATTGCCGTCAAGGAGCTCCAAAATACCACCTTCTACCGAAATAGAGCCGTTGAGTGTACCATAGTTCACCACCTGACCACCGGTAATGGTGATGTTCATCAGGCCTTCGGTATCATCCAGGGCTAAAACCACAGCTTGCTCGCCGTTGTATACACCGTGGTTAATCAAGATACCACCTGTCACATCCAAATCGGCAACATCTAACGTGCCCTTGTTTTCAACCTTACCGGCAACGGTCATCTTATCGGCAGACATAGATGCACCGGCAGCAATATTAAGCACACCCTCTGCAGATTCTTGGTTAACAGAGCCGGCAGTCATACTACCGGTCAGGTTAATTGTGCCACCGGCTGCGGTCTGGTTGATATCATAAGTAGCACCTTGATATGCGCCACCCAAATTGATGCTGCCACCACCGCTCTGGTTTATATAACTGCGCTCGGTAGAAGCAGCTCCACTCTTCTGGTTAGCAAGGTCTATACCTTTAATGATGGAGATAGTCCCCTCACCGCTCTGATTGATGGTAACAGAGGGGTTGATCTCTACCTTCTTACCCTCGTGCTCAAGTTCACCGGTAGAAGGGTCTATCGTCACGCCTTTATCCAGCAGAACATCCAGCACCGAATCATACTTAGAATTATAGGCTTTGATACCGCCGATAGTCAATACGGTTGATGCATCAGCCTCGTTCGTTTGAGTAATAACGCTATCTCCATAATCGGAGAGAATATGCCATGAATGATATTTCTCACCATCGGTGGAGATATTCATGGTACCACCACTCTGCAAAATGTTCAAACCGCCCACAGATGCCGTTTTACCATTTACTGTAAGAGTGCCGGCCGTTTGCGTGATTAAAGATTTTACCACCTCAGCACTGTCGGCACCGGTTAATGCCCCCAAAAAATATGAAGGATTGACAAAGTTGATAGAACCGAAAGAGGTGAACACGTGCGTATCGTCTGCACCGTTGTTGGCATCTAACTGATTGAGATTAATAATGGTTTCACCGCCATTAATGTTCAGTGCATGTTTAATGCGGACTTGTTTACTGTCTTTGTCCTCGTACACAAAGTGGTTATTACCGCTTTGCACCTTATTATGCAGCACAACCTTACCGCTGTTAACCTCAAGAGTGTTGACAGAAGCATTCCACGAGTTCAGATTCGTAGTAGCGGCAGTACCATCTTCATTAACAGCACCATTCACGACTACCTTGTCTGCAATGATACCGGTATACTCATCTACAGAGGTAGCCCCAAAAGAATCCGTGGCAGTCTTGTACTGACCACCGAGCTGAACTTGGGCCGTACCGTTAATGGTAAGGGTACCGGTTACCTCAACATTCTTAGACACTGTACCGGATGACGCTTGAGTCCATTTTCCCCAAGACGCATTCCATTGTTCTTTACCCAGCGTTACAAACTCGCCCTGCTCATTCAACACACCCATGCGATCACCATCGGCAAGGGTTTTATCGCCGTCGATAACGTAACGATTGCCGGAGGCACTCGGCAAATTATTTTTTCCGGTATGTACGCCGACATTTATGTTTTCGGCATATACGGAGGCCGTTACGAGAACGGCGGATAAGAGAGATATCGGCACTGCGTCAAAAAAGTCGCGGAATGACGGACTGAGGCGCGCCAACCATCAAGAGTTGTGGTAATATGTGGTTGGAATGAACATTATACCAGCTCTTGAAATGAAAGGCTGGCGCACCTCTGC
>SUVK01000054.1 GCA_015062055.1 Akkermansiaceae bacterium | reverse complement strand
TTACCTCCCCGCAGTTGTTCTTCAGGTCTGGGATTCCGCATCATCGCGGCTCCTCGCGGACTTTCACCGCAGTGCGCATATCGCGTCGGTCGTACCACACAAAAAGCCCGTACTCTTTCGAGCACGGGCTTTTTGTGTAATATAGCTGTAGGCTTATTAGCGGGAGTAGAACTCCACGATAAGCTGTACGTTAACGATGGGAGCAATCTCCTCTTGAGAGGGGATGCGGACGAGCTTAGCGGAGAGCTTAGCAGCGTCGAGCTCAAGCCAATCGGGGGTTACAGCAGAGGCGGAGAGCTCCATGAAGCGGTTAACGAGAGCCTGGGAGCGAGCCTTGGCAGCAACGGCGATTACGTCGCCGGGCTTGCAGCTGTAAGAGGCAATGTTCACCTTCTTGCCATTCACGGTGATGTGACCGTGGGAGACCATCTGACGAGCAGCGGCGCGGGTGTTGGCAAAGTTGAGGCGATATACGAGGTTATCGAGACGGAGCTCCAAAAGCTGGAGGAGGATCTCACCGGTAACGCCGGTGCGACGGGAAGCCTCTTCATAGTACTTGCGGAACTGGCCTTCGAGCACGCCGTACATGAAGCGGAGCTTCTGCTTTTCAGCGAGCATGACACCGTAGTCGGACTTCTTCTTGCGGCCGGCGCGCACACCGTGCTGACCCGGAGGGAAGGGACGGCGAGCAAAAGCCTTGCTGGGGCCGAAGAGTTCAACACCGAAACGACGGCTGATCTTGGCGGTAGGACCTGTGTAACGAGCCATAATCTTGTGTAATCTATCTTCTGGGTTATTAAACTGCTATTAGGCGCGACGAGCCTTGGGCGGGCGGCAACCGTTGTGGGGGATGGGGGTGACGTCTACAATGGCGCTAATCTCGAGACCGATGGTCTGGACGGCACGCACGGCGGACTCACGACCGGAACCCGGCCCCTTAACGCGAACTTCAACCTCTTTGAGGCCGTGGCCCATGGCCTGACGGCAAGCGTCCTGGCAAACAACCTGGCCGGCATAAGCGGTGCTCTTACGGCTGCCCTTGAAGTTGAGCTTGCCTGCGGAGGACCAACCGATGACGTTGCCCTTGAGGTCTGTCACGCTAACGATGGTGTTGTTGAAGGTGGAGGAGATGTGAACGACACCGGTGGTAACGTTCTTGCTGCCTTTGGCCTTGAGGATTTTGATTTTGTCATCGTCATCAGCGAGACCGAGCTCGGCAAAGATGTCGCGACGTACCTCGGGCTTGCGAGTCTCAACGGGAGCCTCTGCAGCGGGAGCCTCAACGGCGGGGGCTACCACGTCCTTTACTTCTTCCTGCTGGATGGTTTCTTCAGCCATTTTCAGTATCTTCTATATAAAGGGGTTAATTACTTCTTGGCGCCGACAGTCTTCTTGCGGCCCTTACGGGTGCGGGCATTGGTGCGGGTGCGCTGACCACGAACAGGGAGACCCTTGCGGTGGCGGATGCCGCGCAGACAGTTAATGCTGGTAAGACGCTTGAGGGCCAGCTGCTTCTCACGACGGAGGTCACCCTCGATGAGGATGTTGTTGCTGGTGATAGCCTGTACGATCTTGGTCAGCTGAGCGTCGGAGAGAGTGCCTGTGCGAAGGTCCGGAGAGATACCGGCCTGCTCAAGCACCTTCTTGGCGGTGGAGGGCCCGATGCCGTAAATGTAGCAAAGGGAGGCCTCTACGCGCTTCTCATTGGGTATTTCGATACCGAAAAGACGAGCCATAATGGTGTGTTTGTTTATTGATGTTTGATTGCGCTGCGACTCCGCAGCACGATTGCGTGCAGAGAAATATACGCTTACTTTGAAAAAAAGCAAGCATAAATTCACAAAAAATTACAACTTTGGATAATTTTGGGATTTTTGCAAGATTTTAAGGTAATTCGGGGGAAGGAATCGGAAAATGAGAATATCTTGCAAAGCCATTTGAGCAGGGGCAAAGCCTGCAGCAGCGGCTTTGATATAAAAAGAGATAGCGGCAGCGGTATTTTTGTGCACACCGTAGGCATGGTGTAAGCACCACGCAAGATTGTAGCAAGCCTCGGCATCACCGGCAGCAGCAGCTTGAGAAAAGAGATGAACGGCCATGGGGATATTTTTCGGCACGGCAACAGCATCGCGATAACAGAACGCCAAACGACGCATGGCAGCGGGGTGCTCGGCATGGGCCGCTAATTGCAACCAATGCACGGCTTGTTGAGCATCGGGCTCGCAACCGCGGCCGGACAGATAACAAACCGCCAGGTCGTAGGCGGCCACGGCATGCCCGGCATTTGCGGCACGAGAAAGCCAATGAACGGCCGTTTCGTTCTGAGCGGGGCTAGACTCCATCAAGCACCAAGCCAAACGAAACTGAGCCTCCGCAAGCCCCTGCTCTGCCGCCATGGTATACCATTTTGCAGCATTTTCGAGAGATGGGGGTAACAGTTTCCCCTTATAATGAAGCTCAGCCAATTCAAAAGCTGCCTGACCATGGCCTTGCCGGGCGGCAAGTTCGTACAGGTCAACAGCCTGGTGGAGGTATGAGTCTGCCCTGGAGACTTCATGAGAAGAATCAAGCACAAACAAGCAACACCGGGCACTGCGGTACGATTGTTCGGCTGTGCGAGAATCACCCAACAGATTATATCGCGCCAAGGCAGCGGCATAGTTTTGGGTTTCGTAGTCTAAGTCTGCCAAGGCAGCCGTAGCAGAGGCATCGCCGTTCTGCTCTGCTTTGGTATACCAAAAACGGGCATCTTGCGGCGACGGAGGTGTACCCAAGCCCTCGGTATAGCATTCGGCCAAGGGTTTGTAAGCAGGTGGCATGTCAGACTCTGCTGCATTTTTCAAGAGAGGGAACGCAGCCTCATAGTCACCTTGTGCTACAAGTTGATTTGCAGCGGCTAGGATTTCCTCCGGCGTGGCCGGGGGATTGGAACAAAACCAAGCAAAAAAAACGGCAACCGGCACCAATATGACCATAAGGACCACCGCAATTCGTTTACCTATCGCACTACGAGTTGCCGGAGTATTTACCGGGGCCGGGGCCTGTGGCAATGAAGGAGCACCCGGCATATTGGGCTCTGCATGGGCCGGGGCAGAAAACTCCGACGGCAGAGGATTGTCTATTGAAACGGAAGGGGGAACAGGCCGAAAAGGGACAGGTTGCGGAGCTGTCGGTGGTTCGGAGTGAGATTCCTGCATAAAAGAAAGAATAGTGAATTAACAGTGAAAAGCCCCACTAAGCGCAACAAGCTGCGGGTCAGACAAGATAACGGGTTTGATTGAGATACTCTAATTCCGCCGGCATATCGGCTACGGGGGAGAGGTAGTGAATCTCATCGGGTTGATAAAACAATACAGTTTCTTCCGGCACAGACGGAGAGGCATATTCTTGCTCGCCGGGCATACGCGTATGAAGAAACAGAGCGTAGAACATAACGGCTATCATAAGCATCATGCTCAAGTTGCGCACGCTTTTTACCAACAAGCAAACGTCTTCCGGCGAGGTTACGACTTGGTCCGTTATTTCTTTCATGTCGGGGAGAGTATAACAGATGAAACCTTGATTGCAAGCTAAATCCGTATTTGTGGGGAAATAGGCATCAGACCAAAAGCTCATACATATTGAACACTGCGCTGACACTATCGTAATCCAAACGACGCGATTCGCGGAATGAGAACCCCGACTTTGTATAAAGAATATCTGCGGGGCGATTCGTTTCAATAACATCGAGCCTGATACATTTACAATTTTTGAGGCGCGCTATATTGACCGCATGTTGCACCATAGCAGAGGCAATTCCACAGCGTTGCATACGCGGCGACACTCCCAGGGTATGGATACAAAGTACTTGGTGTGGGGAGCATTGAATTTGCCAAGGTACGTCATTGTAACCCGGGTTATAGTGATGATTGAACACAGCGGCAGCGGCGAGCGAATTTCCCACAAACGCGAGGTGCAATTCGCCCTGCTCTGCGGCGGCTAAAAAATCTGCGTTGGCGGGGTAACCATCTTTTCGCCATTGAGCATGCCAACAAGAGGCATCCATTGCATCAATAATTTCATCATACAAAGTTCTCAGTGCGGGCACATCTGCCGATGTTGCCAAACGAAAAGTAAGCGGAGTTTGAATGGTATTCATTTAATCAACTATAAAAACAGGTGTTCCGACCTCGCAGTTTTCAAACAGATAGACGGCATCTTCACGCGGCAAACGTATGCAACCATGAGAGGCCGGATATTTGCGAACAGGGCCTTGGTGCAAGCCTACGCCATCAAGAGTAAGACGCATGAAGAAGGGCATATTGGCATTGTTGTACAGGTTAGAGCGGTGCTCCTTCTGCTTTTCTTGTACATGGAAATGTCCTTGGGGCGTAGGGGTAGATTTTTTACCGCTGCACACCGAAAACGAGCGCAGCTCCTGCTCCCCTTCCATGTAATACCCTCTTTGTTCGCTCAATTTAATGACAATATAGCGTCCCTGTTTTTCCATGGCAGCCAAGGCATCTGAGTTTGAGAGGTTATAGGCCTCGGCCTCTACACTGGCACGCCACACCGCCTCGCGCATGGCCTTGCGGCGCGCGCGGCGCATATGTTTTCGCTGATCGGGGGTAAGGGCATCTCCGGCCGCAATTTGCTCCGGGGTGGGTTCTATATCTTCGGGATATACAAAACACACTCGCCGGGGGTCGGGCACCACAACAGGAGGCTGAGATGCGATTTTTAATTGTTTCTCCGTTAACCCCCAAGCCGGGAGTATGCGTATATTAACGGGCTGATAATAACGCTCCGTCATCGCCTTAAGCGGGTTACGATATTGCACGGGCAACTCCTGCACCGGGGATGAATCGGCAACAACCACCCCTTGCAACAGAAGAAGAAAAGCTATACGTAAAACAAAAGACATGAACGCAAATTATATACCATAATCACGGAGAAGCTGGCAAGCGAATTCGACGCCATAGGAGCCGAAAAAACGCTGCTTTGCCACAAGTGCAAAGCAGCGTAGAAAACACGTGGTCGTTTACCGATTACTTCTTACGGCAGCAGCGTTTTTTAGCTGCGGGTTTGGCAGAGCATGGCGCATCTTTGGGGGCAAGTGTGCGCACCTTGCGCTCCCATGACCAATCCCAACGGGTGAGGGAGGTAAAGCAAGCAGCGAGCAGGTCGACACTGGCCTGAACGTCTGTTTTGTGTGCCATCTCGATGCTTTGGTGCACGTTGCGCACCGGTATGGAAACCGCACCGGCAATAGAACCACCGGCAACAAACTTCTGCATGGCTCCGGCATCTGTGCCACCGGCAGAGAGCAACTCAAGCTGGTAGGGGATGGAGTTCTCCTCGCACAAAGCCTGCTGGAACTTGACCATGCGACTATCGGTAATGAGAGTACCGTCGTACACCTTGATGGCAGTACCCTTGCCGAGGACGGTGCATTTATCGTGGGCACTACTGCCGGGGGTGTCAAAGGCTATGGTAACATCGAGAGCGAAAGAGAAGTCGGGCTGGATGGCAATGGTAGCCACCTGAGCACCGCGCAAGCCCACCTCCTCTTGTACCGAGAATACGGCGTAGAGGTCATAATCAGGTTTTTGGCCGGCCTCTGCGATGGAGCGAATGGCTTCGATAAGCAAGAAACAACCGCCACGGTTGTCGATACTCTTCACGTTGAGGCAGTCGCCCATCTCTACCAAATCGCCGATACGCGTAATGGAGTCGCCGATGGAGACATACTCCTCAACCTCTTCTTTAGGCAAGCCTACATCTACCACGTAATCGGTAACGGCGGGCATCTTGGAGCGCTCTTCGGGAGCCATCACATGAATGGGTTTTACCCCCATGCAACCGGGCAGATCTTTGGTGCCGTGCACCGTCACGCGCTGCGCAGTAAGTGTTTTGGGGTCAAAACCACCCAGAGGCAAAATACGAATAAAACCGTTGTCATCTATATGGCGTACGATAAAGCCGATTTCGTCCATATGAGCGGCGCACATAATCTTTTTGTCGCTGCTCTTACCTTTGATTACAGCAACAACATTACCAATGTTATCAATCGTAACGGAATCGGCCAGCGGGGTCATCGTTTCGATAATCAAATCGCGAATACCGTACTCAAAACCGGGTGCCCCGGTCGCCTCACAAAGTTCTTTGAAGAGTTTGACGTTCATGACAAAGAAAAGAATACGCTCTGCGCCCCCTGTTTGCAAGTCTAAAAATACAACAAAGCCCCGCCATGACTGAATTAACCTTGGCGGGGCGCTTACGTATGAACGACTATAACAAATCAGATATAGATGCGAATGACCGCCTTTTTGCGCAAGCGATTTATCCACTCCCGGTAACGTTCTTCACTCTTCTTGCGACGCACGGATTCGTCTACGCGGGCCTTAATGCCGGGAGAATTCAATGAAGGAGGCGCAGCGCGTCTGACCTCTTGCACGCAAACAATGGTGAAACCATGTGGCGAAACCAAGGGCCCCGTCACCTCGTTTTTGGGCAAGGAGAACACGATATTGGCAAAGCTTACCGACAAATCGGAGCGTTTACAGAAAGGCCAATGCCCGCCTTCGGGGGCGTATTCATCTCGAGACCACTGCACGGCAGCATCTTCGAAACTGATTTCGCCTCTTTTGATTTGGTCTGTCAGTTCTTGGGCAAAGGCCAACTGCTCCTCGGGGGTGGCGTTGGGATCGTCTGTCCCCCCCATGGGAATAAAGATTTTTTTGTAACGAACCGAGTCTTTTGTCATGTCTCGATAATCGTACTTCGTCTTTTCGTACTCTTCACGAATTTCATCGGGGGTGGGGGGGATATCGCGGTCATAGCGCATATTGCGCATGTTGGCAACGGTAATCTCCTTGCGTACCGATTCACGATATTCGCTATAGGTCATACCCGAGGCGCGCAAGTTTTCTAAAAGCGCCTCACGCTTACCATTGAAGTGCGTCAGAATACGGCGGTTAATTTCTTCATCTACGGCACTTTCGGGCATATACAAGCCTTTACCTTCAAAGTCACTCAAAACGAGTTCTCGCTCTATCAACTCATCAAGGACGGTCTCTTTGGCTTTGATAAGCTCACCGTTAAAACGCCCGCCCTGTTGAGGATAAAGCATCAACAACTCATTCAGATAGGGCAGCAAACGTGCACGCACCTCTGAGGAGGTAATAGGACGCCCATTGACCACCGCTGCCACACGATTCACAATACGCGTGGGTTTGGCCTTTTGTTTTTCGGAATTTTTAGATGCAGCCGACACGGGCACTACAACGCCCGCGGCCATAATCAAGACTAATAAACGGCTTAAAAACTTCATACTTCCGTCATCTTACACCAAACATGGTCAGCATGCAATCATCTTCTTTGTCACAAACTCAACTTTATTCTCGCCAAGAGCCTTTCGAGATGGTAGTATAGGCGCAATTCCAAACTTTTTATCAGACTTATGGCAATCAAACTGTTTATACCGGGTCCTACCATTGTATCTGAGGATATACTCGCCGAGATGAGTGGCCCCATGATTGGGCACCGCTCCAAGAAGGCCTCCGAAATCCAGAAGCGCATTTCGGACAACATGCAGAAAGTGCTCTTCACCGACAACCGCATTCTGCTGTCAACCTCCAGTGGTTCGGGGTTGATGGAGGGTGCCATCCGCTCTTGCACAGCCAAGCGTGCAGCGGTGTTCTCTGTAGGTGCATTCGGCGATAAGTGGTACAAGATGGCAACGACCAATGGTATACCGGCCGATAAGTTCTCCAGCGAAATGGGCGAACCCACCACGCCCGAGATGGTAGATGCAGCTCTGGCAACCGGTAAGTACGATGTTATCACCGTCACCCACAATGAAACCTCCTCCGGTATACAAAACCCGGTAGAAGAAATTGCAGAGGTCATGAAAAAATACCCCGATGTGGTATGGCTGGTAGATGCCGTATCCTCTGCCGCCGGTTCAAAGATTGAAACCGATAAGTTGGGTATAGACGTGCTCATCACCTCCACCCAAAAAGCACTTGCCCTGCCTCCCGGCCTTTCCATTTGCGCCATGAGCAAAAAGGCTTACGACCGTACGGCCGAGGTACAAAACCGCGGACTTTACTTCGACCTGCGCACCCTGTGGGACTTCATCGACAAGAAGAACTACCAGTACACCTCTACCCCCTGCCTCTCCCTCATGTATGCGCTCGACAAGCAATTGCAGCACATTGTGAACGAAGAAGGCATCGAGGCTCGCTTTGCCCGCCACGAACAGTGTGCCGAGTTCACCCGCGCTTGGGCAGATGAATACTTCCGTGTCTACCCCAACCGCAAGCACCTCTCCAAGACCCTCACCGTTATCGATGCTCACCCCAAAGGATGCGACGAGCTTATCTCCATCCCCGAGCTCAATAAGGCTCTGGCCGAGCGCAATATGCAGCTGGGTAACGGCTACGGTGGCCTCAAGGACAAGACGTTCCGCATTGCCCACATGGGGGAGCTTTGCCTGGATGACATGAAAGAGATTACCTCTGCCGTGGTCGATGTGCTCAAGCTCAAGTAAAACAATCATTTGAACAACCATAAAATCCCCCTTGACACCACGACGTCTCGGGGGATTTCGTTTTGTTTATTTTGGCAAAAAAAACACCGTGCGACTCGTCAAGAGAAACACGGTGTGAAGATGTTTTTGATAATGATGCAGTTATTCTGCAGTTTGCTGCTGCTCTAAGGGGCCGAACTTGCCACTGCGAATCTGGCTCATGTAACTGTTAACGTTACGCACCCAAGTACTCGTGCTCTGGCAGTACACGCGAGCAATCTGCGGTACTGTCGTACGCCCTTTGGCCCGGTATTTGGCAAGCAACCGGGCCAAATCATGCACACACTCCTCTTTGGACTGATACTTGCGCTGCCCTTTCTTGCCCATAATGCCGGCAAGATTGTTTTTTCGGCGAGCGGCAGAGGATGTTGCATTGGCCGATTCGTGGCGTATAATCGCCTCCATTAACACGGGGTCCACACCATGTTTCGCGGCCGCATCATTGATGGTAGGACGCAAGGCCGTCACCATGTCGGCCAAGGCGCTACACACCAGCATAATGCCGGTCAGAATTGTCAGGATAGATCTCATGCGCGGCGCAGCATACACAACTCAAGCCTGCTTGTCAATACTAAAATGTTACTTTTTTCAGATTTTTAAGAAAAATTAAGTATTTACCTGTACAGCTGTAGATTTGTCAGGTTTTCTTCTTTCCAGAGGGGGGGGAGATATGGTAGAATAAGAGCATGCAGGAAAAATTGGACATGATGATGTGGATGATATCAGACGCAAACGCATGGGTACTCCCCTTGTGTTTTGCCCTGTTCGGGGCTTGTATCGGGTCCTTTTTGAATGTAGTGATCTACCGCATGCCGAGAGGGCTGAGTGTGAATGAGCCCCGGCGTTCCTTTTGTCCGACCTGCAATAAAGAGATACCGTGGTATTTGAATATACCGTTGATAAGCTGGTTGGTCTTGCGCGGGAAGAGTGCCTGCTGCGGGCAAAAGATATCGATACGGTATTGGCTGGTAGAGCTGGCATGCACGGTATTTTTTGCAGCAACGGTATATTGGCTGGGGCAAGAACAAAGCATCCGGTTCATCGCCTTGGTATTCATCTGCCTGTGGGGGGCCGCGCTTTTGGCCACCCTCTGCATTGATTGGGAGCAAATGGTGGTATTGCCAAGCATAACCTTGGTAGCAACGGGGGTCGGGCTCTTAGCGGCCATATCAGACCCCTGGAATCTGTATGGAACGACAGATTGGGGAGACAGTTTGGTATGGAGTTTGGGCAGTGGGCTGGGAGCTTTTGCCCTACTCAAACTCATAGGCCTGCTTGGGCGGGGAATGTTCGGCAACAAAAACACAGACTACACCACAGATAAAGCTTGGAGCCTACAGCAGGCAGGGGATGACATTGAACTGAAAATAGGAGATGATGTCTACTCGTGGAGCGAGCTTTTCATGGAAAGCACCAACCGTGTACAGCTTACCGAAGCAACCATCTGCACCGCGGAATCAGCCCCCCCCTGCACCATCACCTTTGGAGCAGAAACCGCAACCTTGGCAGATGGCAGCATCATACGCTTAGAAGACTACACCAAGCTGGAGGGCACCTGCCGAGGGTTAAGCACACGCAAAGAAGCCATGGGCAGCGGCGACGCATGGATAGCGCTGAGCATTGGTGTATTGTGTGGGGGGGTGGGGTGTTGTTTTGCTTTGGTAGCCGGCAGTATCATGGGGCTGCTGTGGGCCTTGATTGCCGGCATCCGGAAAGGGCAGACCATGCCGTTTGGGCCCGTGCTGATTATCGGCGCATGGATATACCTCTTTTATGGGCGCAACTGGGTAGCCGAATTATTAACACAATGGGGAGCAGTGTCATGAAACAACATTTTGTCAAAGCATCAACAATCTTGTTCGCACTCGCAGCAACTACAGCTCGGGCCGAAGATGAGGTACCGTTCTCCAAACTGGAAACCGCCTATACCACCACAGCCTACATACTCAACGACCCCAGCAACGAGAACGTACAGCATGCTACCGCTACGCTCGAGTACTGCGCAGAACACGGACACCCCCATGCCGCACTGTTGTTGTTAGACGTATACGAGGGAAAACGCAGAGGGTTGGCGGCTCAGCCGGAGAAGGCCGAGCAATTAGCACGCCGCATTGCCACAGGCGAGCTGAAACTTAACCCCGACCATAAACACACCGTTACCGTTAAACTGGAAAGCACATTTCGATACGCCTTGTATTGTGAAAAAGGCGTGGGGCGCCCCAAATCAGACCGCGACGCATACGAGTGGATGCTGAAGGCCTCGAACAGTGGGTACGGTAAAGCAAGAGTCGAGCTGGCACGATTTCTCATTACCGGCCGGGGTGGCTACAAAGACCCGAAAACAGCACTGAAACTCCTCAAAGCACAAGCCGGCATAGATGCACGCGTGCCTAATCTCTTTTTTTACTTAGGGCATATTTATTTGAATGGTGTAGGGCTGAAAAAACGCTACCCCCATATCGCGTTCAAATATTTTTCGTACGGCGAACAATTCAACGATGCCAACGCCATCAATAATCTTGCAACCATGTACGAGCGTGGTATCGGCACCGAAAAAGACGAGCTCAAAGCCCTGCGTCTCTATAAAAAAGCAGCCAACTTAGGCTGTAAGTCGGCCTCTGCCAATATGCAACGATTGGGGTACATGAAGTCCGGGCACGAAAACGCAACGCCCGACAGCGTTAAGGTAGACAACGCAGCCATGCAGGTTATAGAGGCCTTGCCTCTCCCCGAAAACGTGCGCCGCCGACTCTCCACCCCCTTTCGCAACCACGCACGCACCGTACTTGAATCGTTATGACCTTTTCGGCCTCAGCAGCCAGACAAGCGGCAGAATATGCAGCAGCCTCCTTGGGTTTTTCGGCCATGGGTGTTGCCCCGGCTCTTATAGACCAAGGCACACACTTGGCTGACTGGATAGCCGAGGGGCAACACGCCGACATGCAATGGATGGAGCGCCATTTACCGGCACGGCAAAACCCGCAATTAGTGCTACCCGGGGTGCGCAGCATTATCATGCTCTGTTACGATTACGCTCGGGTTGATGCCAGAAAAGCCGATGGGCATATTGCCCGTTATGCCCAAGGCGAAGATTACCACAAACTACTGGCAGCCAAATTGGCAGACATAGATGAAACACTGCAATTTTACGGCGGGGTACAACGCTGTTTTACCGATTCAGGGCCGGTGAGCGAGCGTTTTTTTGCCGCACAGGCAGGGCTGGGGTGGATTGGCCGAAACGGGCTGTTGATACACCCGAAAAGGGGCTCCTACTGTTTTTTGGCCAGCATCTTAACCACCTTGGAGCTCCCCTGCGACCAAGCCATGGTAAACCGCTGCGGGCATTGCCACCGCTGCGAGCAAGCATGCCCTACCGGTGCCTTGAAAAACGGTTGCTGTGATGCAAGAAAATGCCTTTCGTATTGGACTATAGAGGCAAAAGTCAACACTCCGCATCACATAGCAGCTGCACAAGGCGACAGGTTATACGGTTGCGATATCTGCCAAGAAGTTTGCCCATGGAATCGCCCAAAAAACGCAAGCAAAATTGACCCACGGCTCTTAATGCCCGCCACCTTAAAAAAACTAAGCACTACCAGGTTAAATGAACTTGATGACGATGAGTTTACTCGACTTTTTGAAAATTCTCCCATCAGGCGTATAGGAGCGGATCACCTGCGTAGAAATATTCAGAGTCTCCATTAAGGCAGATAAAACGGCTCACGCCTCGCGCCCTCTTAATCCTCCGGTACGCTTTCCCATACCCAAGAGTCTTCGTTGAAAGGGATTCTTTTAGCAGCAGGCGACCCACATTTTGCCTCTTTGATGGCTTGCATCACTTTATCGTAATCAGGGTTGGTATCGCAAGTACGGAACAAGTCATACTGCCTGGCACGAACGCTCTTTCCATACGTCACATCCTCAATAAACAGCACAAAGCCGACTGAATCACCGGTGATATCAGCCACCGCAATCTCAATATTATAGACCTCGCCTTCTTCTACGTTGAACTCTTTACCTGCTACCAATCCACCGATTTCTTTGTCCCATTTATCACAACCTCTTATGCCGGTAATCATCTCGTATTCCTTGCGGTTTTTGAGGAACCGCTCGCGCTTGACCGGCTCGGCGATATAGCACCCCGTAGGGTTAGTCTTATCATAATAACTCGGGGCGAAGTAACCGGCTTCCAACACCGTTTCGCCGTTAAAACGTACGGCTAAGAGGTCGTCACCCGTGCCGATGAATCGGAACTTGCCGGTCTTGGGGGCGATAACGCGCCCGCGGTACACGGCCAACCATGCAGAGGGTTTAGACTCCCACTGAGACTCCGGCTTGGTGGGGTCGCCCACTTCGTAGGCAATGGGGGCGTATTTAGCCAGGGTTATCGGTAGGTACCAGCAGGAGGCATACAGCTTGGTCTCAGACTTGTAGTACTTGTTGAGTTCTTGCTCGCTCCAGCTTCTGAAGAATTTAGCCAACGCTTCTACAACGGCAGCTTCGCCTTGGGGGTCACCCTTCAAGCCGGATGATGCACCGTTTCTCTTAAGCTTAAGGTCGTAGAAGGTGCCCTCCAGGGTAGAGCCACCGCCATCTTTGGAGCCGAGGCCATCGCCACCGAGCCCTTCGTCCAAGTCGCCGCCACCGAATCCATCACCCAGACTGAGCCCTTCGCCCATATCGGCTATAGAAGTAGGAACGGACATAGGCATCGCCGTGGTGCTGGTGCTCACGATAACGGGTGCTGTGGGGGCAGAGGCAGAGGCCTCTTCTTGAATTTCATTTTCTATGGACGGTTGCTTGCGTATCGTCTTAACATTGGGGTGCAATCGGGGACGCCAATGGACAAAATCAGTTGGCCGATTGCTTTTCACATAAGGGTCCTCCTTTGCATCAAAGTCAGATGCATCAATAAACGTCATATCATCCGGTATCTTCTGAACCATTTGGTACAGCGTATATCCGCCTCCCAAGAACAGCAATAAAATAATCAAAACACCGGATAGGCCAAGCGAAGTCGGCTTAACGGGCATCGCTTTTCCGGGCTTCTCAGCGGCCTCTTCAATTTTACGGGATTCCGTATTCATAGGATAAATGCAACACCTGTTTTAAGTCATTTAACGGACAATAATAAAAAATATCCGCTCACCTCTTGGCATCACGAGCTTTTTGTTCCATCTCTTTCAAGAGACGAGTTGTTGCAGGGTTATTAGTTTCGACAACCATATCAATTTTTGCCCAAGAGTGAATCTTCTTTACCAAGTATAAATTGTATACCCAGTACGCGAAAGTCAACAACTGCTCAACGGTTGCCAAACAAGCAAAGGTTCTTACTTGCTTTATATTCGTTAAGACTGATTCCAGCATATAATCAGCAAACAAATAGCCGAAAAACGGTAATAACACATACGTAGAAAAGCTCCACCCATGTGCATGAAATCGTCGCACTAACACCGTAAAATAGCGATACCCGACATGGAAGAAGTATCCTATAACAAACATTGCCAGCAACACCAAAAAATAACCGGAGGCAAACGAAGCCCCCCTTTCCAAATAACTTTCAAACCGATGCTGCTCCGAGACTCTTTCAAGCACCCCGTTAAAAACAAAGAAAAAACCTACTAAGTACACGATTGCCCAAGCGAAACAAAGAGCAACAGTACGTCGATATTCAGACATTCGACAAATTCCGGAAAAAGAAGAGAACACCGCAGACAAAACAGGTTTATATCCCAGTTTCTCGTGGTGTCCGCCTTCGATTTCCCCTCCATTTTGCACAGTTGAGGATTTTCTTAATCCTTTAACAGGCGATTCCACGTCATCCCAAGTCATGGGATATTGTTGCTGCAGACTTGTTGTTTTTTTGGTAGGATCAGCACTATTCATACTTCAATCAATTTCTAATAATATACGCGATTTGGCATTAAGCAGGCTTGCCGGCACCATTCTTTCAACGCTCAAGAAGCTAATTTCAGCTTCTCTCCGGTATGTATGTGGCGCAGGCAACCCTTATATCATTCTACACCTCTGATGTCAATCTTTTTTTGCAGGGCAAACGAATTCTGCAAGTTGTAAAATCAAATGCGACACCGAAAGCCCTCCCAAAAAGTCTCCAAAGGAGCCCAAACTGCCCTAGCAGGATGGGGGATAGGGGGAAGGACGGCAATGAGTCCTTC
>SUVK01000007.1 GCA_015062055.1 Akkermansiaceae bacterium | reverse complement strand
CCTCAGTCCGTCATTCCGCGACTTTTTTGACGCAGTGCCTTATTTTCATTCCAACCACATATTACCACAACTTTTGGTGGTTGGCGCACCTCAGTCCGTCATTCCGCGACTTTTTTGATGCAGTGCCAATTTTTTTCAGCAATGAAACAAAATGATGTTGTTGCATCGTTTTATCCCCGAATTTTGATTTTTTTTGACGTAGAAATTTTCCTGTGAAGATGTTTCTTTTATTTCGTTTAACTTATTGTTACATCAACTAAAGTAATATCTCTCATTAAAAAAGAGATAAACTGCTCCCAGCGGTATGTGATAGGTATCTCGGCACTCCATCGCGCGAAGAGACGAGCACCCTTGGGCATAACGCTATATACTTAATTAACAATCTAAAATATAGAAACTAATCAACAATGAAGAAAACAATCATCGCTCTTATGGCGCTTGCGGGTGGTGCATCCGCTCTTACCATTACGGATGATACCACAATGGCTCCGGCTGCTAACTATTACGCCGGTGCATTTGATTTCACTTTTGAAATCTCAGACATCGCTATTACGACCGGCTTCAATGCTACTGAGTATTTGTTGGGGTACTACGGTGAGACTGCTGCCAGTGGTGGATATACCGGTAACGTATTTACTCTTAATATTGTTGCCGGTAAAGCTACTTTGGTATTGAATCGTGTACATAGCATTACCTTAACCGATGGTGAAATTACATCCGTGGGAAATGTTGCTAACACCTCTACTTTCGCTGCTGAAGGTAAGACTTACACATTGGGTGTTGGTACTTACAAGGTAGATTACCTCGGTGGCTCTAATGGTAATGCAGCGGCAAATCTGTATCTTAACGATACTCTTGTAGCTTCTTTTACTGGTGGTTCTCATAACATGAACGGTGGTGGTGCTACTGGCTCTACTCCTCTTACAGTGAAGGTAGGCGATTTGAGCATCCCCGAGCCGACCACCGCAACGTTTAGCTTGCTGGCCCTTGCCGGTTTGGCTGCACGCCGCCGCCGTCGCTAAAGCGACTTTGGCGTGGCAAGCGCCGCCGTCGCAAGTAATTGGCACGAGCAAATAAAACGCATTTAAAGCAAAGCGCCGCTCCTGAAAAGGGGGGGCGCTTTTTGATTGCCAAAAGGGGCGAGCTGTGGTAGACTGGGGGCATCAAAAGAAACCATAAGAAACCATGGCAGAACGAATACCGGTAAGAAACCCGAATGAGATAGCCAAGATGCGAAAAGCCGGCGAGGTGTCGGCCCGTATATTGATGGATTTGATGCCCATCATACGCCCCGGCATCACAACAAAAGAGATAGACGACTATGCTGCCGAGCTGTTTAAGCGCGAGAAGTGCGGCAATGCCTTTTTGGGGTACTGTGGTTACCCGGGGCAGTTGTGTATCTCGGTGAACGAGGAGATTGTGCATGGTATTGGTGGCAAGCGTGTTATACAAGATGGTGATATCGTTTCGCTGGACTGCGGGGCCATCGTGGATGGCTGGTATGGCGACAACGCCATGACCGTGCCTGTGGGCAACGTGAGCGAGGATGCCAAGCGCTTGCTGGCTGTGACAGAGGAGGCCTTGTTTCGCGCGATAGCGGAGGCTAAACAGGGTAATTCATTGGTCGAGGTATGCGGTGCCATAGAAGATTTTGTGAAGCCCTACGGCTTCGGGATAGTGCGTGACTACGTGGGGCACGGTGTGGGCCGCAAATTGCACGAGGAGCCGCAGATTCCTAATTACCGCCCCAAGTATGCGCTGCCCCGTCTCAAGCGCGGTATGATTCTGGCTATCGAGCCGATGATTACCTTGGGGAGTTTTCGGGTAAAAGTGCTGGATGATGATTGGACCGCCGTAACGGCAGACGGCTCGTGGTCTGCGCATTTTGAGCATACCGTGGCCGTGGGCTCTCGCGGTGGCGAGATTTTGACCGAGCGCCCGCGTATTGCCCTGCCCGAGCAATTGGGGATTACCCTGTAACTCCCCCCCCCTCCCCGAGCCCTCACAGGAAATCCTTTTAACAACACCAATAAAAAGCCCGCATTCGTATGAATACGGGCTTTTTATTGGGGTATCAGGATTTTGTGTTAACGGCGGCGCTTTTTCTTGCCGGTAGAAGCTACCTTTTTGCGAGCCTTGGATTTCTTCTTTTTATTTTTGGACGCGATGCTGCGACTTTTACGAGAAGATTTGGCTTTGCCGCCGCGAGCGGCCAAGCCGCGTCTGCCTGCCTTTTTGCGTTTTTTAGCCGGGCGGAACCGTATGTCGTCGGTGGGCAGGTTGGCAACAATGTTCTCGGGGATGGCGATGCGCTTGACGTCGGGCTGTTGCTCTGTTTTGAGGTACATCTCTTGAGAGCAACACTCAATCACTACGGGCATACCGCGGTATACGCGAGGGAAGAGGTCGAGCACGTCGTCACTGCGCATGCGTATGCAACCATACGAGGCAGGGCGTCCTATGTTGCGCTCCTCGGGGGTACCGTGTATATAGATGCGACGGCTGTGCGAGTTTTTGTTGAATTGCTCTAAGCCGGCAATCTGGATAACGCGGGTAACAATGGGGTCTCGGCCGGCGGCATCTATAGGCACCACCTCGCCGGTGGGGCGACAGCCCTTAAACACCATGCCCGACGGCTGCCCCTCGCCCACTTTTTTGGTAACGGCATGTATGCCGGTGGGGGTATAGTGGCTGCCGGTGCGGCCACCTACGCCGAACTTTGACGAGCTGATATCGTAATCCTTTACCTTTTTGCCGTTGCGGATAACGGTCAACTTTTGATCACGCAGGGTGATGGCGACGCCATCCCGAATGACGGCGCGGGGCGGGGTATCCGGCCCCGGTACGTATGCCTGGTGGCGGCACGATACCTGAAACAGGGCACATACCGCAGGCAATAATAAGAGGAACTTGAAGCTTTTAAACATTTAGAGAGGCGAAGTAATGAGAAAACTTTAGTCGGTTTTATGATTTTGTCGCTGCAGCTGCAGCCTCTGCCTCTGCACGCTTGCGCTGGCGACGGGCGTCTGCCAAGCGGGCAAGGGAGCTTATGCTGGTGTAGAAGAAACCTAAGAACGGCGACATCAAAATGAAGGTGAGGAAGTTGCCCGTGATGAGCATGATAACCTCAAGCGCGCCGAAGTAAAGGCCGAACATGAGCTCGAGCACCGGTACGATGACGGATTTAAGCGCCTTGTAGCCGCTGGAGCGCTTCTCGATGGATTTTTGCCCCTCGCCGGATTCGCCGAACTTGGGCGTGCGCACGAACTCGCTGGGCTTGCCGAAGACGGCCTCGATGACGGCTTTTGCATTGTTAACGGCCATGCCCACAGCCAGTGCCAGCAAGGGCCAGATGAGGTAAAAGACGCGTTTCCACCTGTTGGGGCGTACGATGCCCTCTGCCACAAAGTAGAAGATGCACACGGTAACGGTACCGAAGAAGATGAGCAACCCTACAAGCCAAGGCATGATGCTGCCATCCCACGCCATGACTCCTGTGGGCTTAATGGCTCCCATGCAGATGGGGGCTACCAAGAAGCACAGGAAGATGAGGGCCAGGTATGAATAGTTGCAGGTAAGGTGCGTGGTGGCTTCTAACTTGGCCTTGAGGGGAATCTTGGCTTTCCAAATGGTGAAGAGCATCTTTTGACATACTTGGATGGAGCCCTTGGTCCAGCGGAATTGCTGCGCCTTGAAGCCGTCCATGTCCTCGGGGAGCTCGGCCGGGGTCACGTAGTCGTTGAGGTAAATAAAGTTCCACCCCTTCATCTGCACACGGTAAGAGAGGTCCATATCCTCGGTGATGGTGTCGTGCTCCCAACCGCCGCCGTCTTCGATGGCGCATTTACGCCATACACCGGCCGTGCCGTTGAAGGTGAAGAAACGGCCGGAGCGGTTGCGCACCGTTTGCTCGAGGGCAAAGTGGCCGTCCAAGAAGATGGATTGTACCTTGGTGAGCAGGTTTTTCTCGCGGTTGATGTGCCCCCAGCGTGTCTGTACCAAGGCTACCTTGGGGTCGGTAAAGTAGGGGATGGTGACTTTGAGAATGTCCGGCTCGGGGCGGAAGTCGGCATCCAATATCAACAGGTAATCGCCTTTGGCCACGGCGTTGGCAGCCTCGAGTGCGCCGGCTTTGAAGCCGGTGCGGTCTTCGCGGTGCAGGCACACAATGTCAAAGCCCCGGGCCTTGTAGAGTTCTACCTGTTGTTTGCAGAGGTCCCACGTGTCGTCGGTGGAGTCATCCAAAATTTGGATTTCAAGCTTATCTTTGGGGTAATCAATAGCTGTTACGCTGCGCAGCAAACCCTCTACCACAAACTTTTCGTTGAACATGGGCAACTGTACTGTTACCATGGGCCATTCTTCCCATTGCCCGGCAGGCTTCGGGGTGTTCTTGCGGTGCTTCATGTAGAGCAGCACCATCAAAAGACGGTGAAAACCATACCCGGCCATGCCGATAAGCACGAAAAAGTATGCTACAAGCCAAATGAAATTAAACCAGTATTCGGCGCTTGTCATTGCGATAGAAGTCATAGCAAGTATCTGTCTTGTTCACGTGTGCGAGCTGCTCTTGTGCCGTTTTCTATGTCAGTACACAAGATTAACTTGACGCAACAGGATAGTAATGTATATTCAAAGAGGTGTCAAGCGAAAAAGCTGCACCTCTATCAATCTATATGTATTTGGTTCGGAAAATGACATTGTCACGATTTTTTTTACCTTTTGCGGTTGCCTGCATGGGTATATGCCGGGCACAGTTTGCAGCAGACGAAGAATGTGTAACCGAGGGCGTGCCCGATTTTGTAGCGGGGGTAGACGAGGCGGAGGAAGAGCCGGTGGTGCCCGAGTTGTTCAGGGATGACGCCTTGCTGGATGAGTCTCATGCCAACCGCGAGCTGGGGGTGAATGTGTATACCTCGCCCTCGATTGCTAAAATTTTTGCCCAGTTGGAGGAGCTGCCGCCCGTGCCCGAGGATTACGTGTTGCGTAAGCGCTCGGCTCGTTTGTCGACGGCGTCGGGGCGCGTGGCGCTCGAGATGGGCTTCTTGTTGGCAGATGGATTCATTGCTGTTTGCAGCGGGCATATGAACGATGTGAAACCCATTGCCTTGGAGCTGAACCGCTATGGCCGCGCCTTGGGAGTGGGGGGTAAGATGGAGGCCCACTCTGCAGCCTTGCTGGAGCAGGCCGAAAAAGGTAATAAGCGCCGCTTCAAACAGATTCTTACCGGCACGCAGAGCGATGTGAATGCCGAGTTGGCCGACTTGGGCGACCCCGATTTGGCTCACCTGATTGCCTTGGGCGGTTGGGTGCGTGCCTACGAGGCATCTGCTGCGGCACTGTGTGATGAGTTCTCGGTAGAGGATGCCGAGATTATCTTTTACCCCGACGCGCCCGATTACTTCAGCGCGATTTTGCGTGGCATAGACCCCTCAACGGCTCGCAAGCTCGAGATTGAGCAAATGTGTGCCCTGCTGGATGAGCTGACCCGCCTGATGACCTTGGCCGAGGGCGAGGTGCCCACCTTGGAGAAAGTGCAGCAACTGCGCCTTGTAACCGGTAATCTTGCCTCATTGATTGTAGGCGCAGAGTATGCCCACTGAGCCCAGTCGCCGCTTGCCCGAGCTTGACACGCTGCGCATGCGCGTAGCGTTGGCCGGCTTGCAGTTGGTGCGCGAGCCGCTACCTTGCTATAAGGTGTTTTACCGTATCAATTTACTCAATAACGGGGTAGGCAGTGTGCGTTTGTTGGGGCGTAAATGGCGGCTGCAAGATGCCTGTGGCCAGGTGCGTATTATTGAGGCTGCCGGGGTGTTCAACAGCGAGCCCGTGTTGCCCCCCGGGGCGGTATTCAGTTTCAGTGGGGGGCATTGTTTTGAGAAACCCCCGGTGTATTTGGGGCTCTCGCTGTTTGGCCAAGCGCGCGGGGGAATCCCGTTTATGACGCCGCCGTTGGAGATTCCGCTGGCTGCTCCGGCGGAGTAGTCGGTGTGGCGGCTTCCGGCTGCGGGGTATTTAATCTTTTCTCAGCAGCCTTGTTAATTTTTTTGATTTCATCTTCAAGCTGCTTTTTTTCGTAAAGCCAAGAGTTGTAGGCTGCTCCGGCCAGCAGGGCTTCATTGGCCGGGTATTCTTCCTCTAACTCTGAGGTTACCGTTACCGGGAACCCTACCTCCACCAAATAAAACAGGCGAAAGGCCATGTACTCCGGCATGCGTATGCAACCGTGCGATAGGCGGGTGCCGGGCGATACTATGCCGGTGTGCATGCCCATGCCGTAGTCGGTCAGACGCATCCAGTTAGGCATGGGAGAGCCTACCCATTTGCCGCCTTCGGGCACGGTGTGGGTGCGAGAATCGGCATCCGACACCAAGGTGTTGCCGTTGCTGTCGAGTATGCTCCCGAAACGCCCCGATGCATGGTCTTTTTTCTTTTCGAGTACCTTGTATTCACCGGGGGTGGTGGCGCGGCCCTCTACTCCGGTAGATACGGGCCAATCTGCCGCTACTTTATCTTCTACATACAGACGCCCTCGCTGGTGGAACAGGCTGATGACAATATGTGCGTTCTCTTGGTTGGCGCGGCTTATCAGCTCGTCATCATGAAAAATGCTCATCGTGCGCGGGTATGCGTGGTGACATACAAAATGCTCGTATGTGTTCATGGGGTAGGCCTGCGGCTCATCCGGCGCGTACTCCAGCATCGTCTCCATTTTCTCCGTTAAAATGTTGAGTCTGGCCACCTCTTGCGGTAAGTAAGGCAGTTGCGCTTGCTGCTGGCAGGCGGTAATGCTCAATATGATGCCTAGTGCTGCCGTGAGTCTATTATACCTTTTCATGATGATAAAAAGTGCTACAGTGTCTTCACTGTAGCACCTATATTTAACTTTGTCAAATAATTTTCAGTAATTATCTGGGTAAAGGCATGTATATATTGAAGTTAGGCCGATTCTTGCGCGGCATGACCGGGCGCACAACACCGATATCGGAGGCCGGTTTTGCTGCCGGTTGGGGGGCCGTTTTTTTGACCTCGGGCTTGGGCTGAGCAACGACTACGGGCTCTTGCACCGGGGGGGCTACTTCTGCCTTCGGCTCGGTTTTTGTGGCTTTTGCTACTTTCTTTTCGGGGGCTTTACCTTCTGCTGCCAGCCGGGCTGCGATTTCATCGTCTGCTTGTTTGCGCAGCTTGGCGTAGTTGGTTTCGGCCTCTTCAAGTCTGCGTACCGATTCCTTGTACTTTGTTTCGCCCTCAAGCAGGGCTACTCGGGCAGGGTAGCAGCCCTCCAGCTCATCGACAATATGCACCTTGGTGCGGAAACTGGTAATCTTGTACAGGCTCTCGGCCATTTCTCGGGGCGTGCGGATGCAACCGTGAGACAAGCGCTTACCGGCTTTTACCTTGCCGACGTGCATGCCGAGACCATCCCACGTAAGACGTTGCCAGTAGGGCATGGGGGAGCCGTCGAAACGACCGCCCTCGGGGATAGGGTCTTTGGTGATATCGGCGTTGCTGTTGACGGTTTTGCCTTTGGCGTCTCTGATTTTGCCGTAGAGATTGGAGGCGTAATCGGGTTTTTTCTCAAGGATTTTATAAGTACCCGTGGGGGTGGGGCGGCTTGCCACACCGGTAGATACGGGCCAGTCTGCCGCAACTCTGTCGCCCACATACAGGCGGCCGCGTTGTTGGCCTAAGCAGATGTAAATGGGGCTTTTACCATCTGCTTGAGCCATCAGTTGCTCATCGCGGTAAATCTGCATGGTTGTGGGGTAATCATTGTGGGTGATGAAGTGCTCGTAGGTGCCCGGCAGGTGTGGGGGTTGCTCTAAGGCGCGAGCAATCTCGAGCTCTTCTTCAGCGGCCTCGAGCTTGGCTTCCAGCTCAGGAGAAAGTTGGGGTCCTAAACAAGAGCTTGTGCTCAGTGTTATGACGCTGAGTACGAGTATGCTGAGAGTTTTGAAAATGGGTTGCTTCATGATAAGGTTTCGGTGTCTACGGGGCGTTGTTGCTCCTTGCACTTGGGGCCTTGTAACCTCTATTGGCGTTTTTGTCAATCTTAAACTGATAATTTTTTTATCTTTCGATGCGAATGGCACTTACCCACTGTACCCCTACTTGCTCAAAACCGCGTTGAATGAGGCGGTGGTGCATGTCTCTGAGGTGCATGGCTCCATAGAAAATGGCGATGGTGCGGGCGGGGGCCTCGGTATCTGCCAGCACCCGGTCAAGCACTTGCATGCAACGCTCGTTGCGAGATACGATGATGGCGCGTTGCTCTGTACGGGTGCCGTGTGCGGTGGCTGCCAACTGGTGGCACAGCATGCGCCGTAATTCTGTGGGGTTGGTGGAGAAGAGGTTTAGGCTGCTGCTGCTGTTGTCACTTTCTTTCATCGCATCGAGCACGAGGGTAAACCAAGATTCGCCACGTTCTTCCATGGCCGCGGCAAACTCCGCCGAGCTCATGTCGGCATACACTAAGTTGGTGCGGCTGTAGTCTATGTGGTCTGCTTGGAGGGAGAGCTGCATCAAATCTGCCACATAGGCGTAGTAGCCCCCCAATAAGACCCCGAGTGTGCTGTTTTCTCGCTCTGCTTGGTATTGTCGGTAGCGGGCTATTTCTTCGGGCGTGGCACTACCGTCTGCTATTTTTTTAGCGATTCTGTTCATCTCGGGCAAGTCTTCGCCGTCTACCATTTCGTAGAGCACTTTGTCGTAGCGGGCCATGGAGCGGTTGAGGGCGTGGTAGTATCTTGCGTCTCCCAAGTGCACGGCACCTATCAAGTCTACTATACGGCCGTCTTTATCTTTGTAGCGGGCTACCGGGGTGCACAGGCTCTCTCGCCCGCGCGAGTCGGTGCGTAGCATGACCACCAGCTCCGGGAACTGTGCTTGGTCGGGGGGGAGTACGGTGGAGGTGGCGGAGTCTGCGGCGGCATACAGCGGGGCCGTTACGGTGGCCAATAGGGCTGTCAATGTGGTGATGAGGTGGCGTATGGTCATGTTTTTTTTGGGGGGGTATTAAATCCATTCAAGCAACAGGGCTTGCCCTGCGGGTATGTTAAGGGGCAGTCCCTTGGCCTCCAGCTCTTCGGTGCTGCTTTCTATAGCGGGGCTATCGGGCTGCAGCAGGTTGCGGAATACGTGTTTTTTTGTTTTTTTACCGGTCCATTCGATAGCGTTGGCCGGTATATGGACGGTGGTGTGGGCCTCGTGTTGCGGGTCAAGATTGCAAACGGCCAGCACTGTGGCGCGTGCGCTGCGGCTGTGGCGCAGGTAGGCATACATGCGGTGGCCCGAGGCCGGGTCGTCTGCCCGTCGCCCGAACCCCGGGGTTTGGGTATTGGCCCAGTTAAGCCCGTAGAAGCTGCCGTGGCTTAAGGCGGGGTGCTGCATGAGCGGCAATAATTTTGCCATAAAGTTGCGCAACTCCTGCTCTTGCGGGGTAAGTGTTGCACCGTCGTAGCGGCCGTGGTTGGCCCAGCGTTGCAGGCGGGGCAGGGTGGTGTAGTCGAAGATGGAGGTGCGGCCGTTGTCGCCGCCGTATCCGCCGGGGCCTTCTGCTTGCTCTGAGAACTCCTGCCCGTTGTATACCAGCACCGGGCCGGCAGATGAGCCGTAGTGGGCTACCATGAGGGCCCGTGCTACTGCACTGCCTTGCCCGCCCCAGTATTGCGGTGAGGCCAAGCGCGGCTCGTCGTGGTTCTCCAAATAGCGCACGCCGTGGGTGTACATGGCGGGCTCGGGGTGGTTGTGGCGGTCCATATCATTTGCCCATATGTGCCCTTCGTAAATGCCGCGTGCCTCGTTGTAGGCTGCGCTGTCGTATACCCCGCCGAACCCGCAGTGGATGAGTGCCTCGGTTACGTCTCCCGTGCAGAGTTTCATGTGGTCGTTGTAGGCCTCTGCCATAAAGAAGACCGAGCTGTCACGCAAGCGTGCGTTGCAGATAACCCAGCGCCAAAAAGCCATGGGTACCATGTGCGCCATGTCGCAGCGAAAACCGCCTACCCCCATCTCTTGCCAATACGCCAATACGGCGTTTACCAGTTGCCAGGTGCGTGGTACGGCTTGCTGCGGGGCTAATATGCCCGGCAGATGCTCGGCTGCAGGGGCGCCGTGGCGGTAGTCTGAGCCGTAGTTGAGCTTGACCGTCTCATACCAATCATAGGCAGAGGGTGCCCACGTGGCGGCATTGTTGCCGGTAACTCGCCCGCAGCCGTGCTCGGGGGCGAACTCCCCCTCGGGCATTTGCATGTGCCAATCGCTGTGCTGTGGCTCCAGGTAATAAAAGGCGTTATTGTAATCGTAGAATACGCCTTTGTTGTCTTGGCTGCCGAAACATAAGTCGGGCCTTACCCGCGAATTGTAGCAACGTGATACGTGGTTGGGGATAAAGTCGATGATGGGCAGCATCCCGTGGCGCCGACAGCGTGCCAACAGGGCCCGAAACTCCTCGAGCCTCTGCTCGGGGGCTTCTGCTAAATCGGGGTCTACATCAAAATAATCTGTCACGGCATAGGGGCTGCCCGCTATGCCTTTTACCACACAGGCGGGGTCGGCGGGTAACCCCGGGTAGAGGGTGCGGGTGGCGTGTCGCAATACCCCCGTAAGCCAAATGTGGGTTACGCCCATACGGGCAAGGGATTCTAATGCGGCATCGTTAACACCGGCAAAGGTGCCGCACCCATTCTGTTCTTTGCTGCCCCAGGGCACGCCCCCCTCTGTGTCGTTAGAGAAATGTCTGACAAAAAGTTGATAGATGACCGGTCTCATTGTACTGCCATCTTATCATAAAAACGCATGGCACCGCAAGCCGAAAGCGCAGCCGACGGTGCCGTTGAGCCGTTTTAGAGGCTTTATGCCGTAATTTGTGGCGTTAATGCAGCAGTCGCTTGGCGCCCGGTACGTTGAGGCTCCGAGATTCTGCCGCGTACCCGAACGAGCCTTCATCAGCCTCGTCTTCGTCGGCGCGGTAGTGCCGCTTTTCGTTGCCGAAGTAGCGCATGTAGTTAACAACCCCTTCGCCGACAGCCTCTGCATAGCGGCGACTGTTGGCGGCATCTGCCAGATATTCTGCATGCTTGCGGTTGTTGAGGAAGGCGCATTCTATTACAGCTGCCGGTATGCCCGAGTCATCGCAGGCATTCATCCACCCGGCAGAGCGGTCGGCATCTTTGCTGCGCACGGCTACAGTGCAGCCACGCCCGCCGTTGTCCATGCCATGGTTGAGCACGGTGTGCTCCAAGGTGCGGGCCAGGGTTCTTCCCAAGCGGTTACCGTTGTGCTTGTTGCAGATGATAAGCGAGGGGGAGGGGCCGTCGGTCCACCCGCCCGAGCTGTTGTGGTGTAAAAATACCACACAAGCAGCATTGCGTTTGATGGCGTAGTCGGCACTCACCATGCCCCCGGCTACGCGGTCCGGGTGGTATCGGGAGGGATAGCGCGCCCCGTTTTTATCAGGGTGGTTTAATTGTACCACCCCGGCACGCCGTGCGTATGTGGACAGTGGCTCGCTCGTGGGGGCATTGCCGCGATTGGTAACGATGCAGGTGTAGCCGGCATCTTCTATCACTTTTTTGGTGTAGTACACGTACTCATACCACCAAGTGCACTCTGTGAGTCGCTTGCCGTTAACCGCCCCCGGGGTGCTTGCCCCGTCGCCTCCTATAAAGTGCCCTATGTCCAGCACGACTACCCCACTGCCGCCACCACCTGTGGCTGTTCTCATTTGTGTGCAACTCAGTTGCAGCATAACCAATATAAGACCGAGTATCAATGTCAGCTTTTTCATATGTGCAGATACTTGCGCGTTAGATGATAAATAGACAGAAGTTATTTACAACATTAAACTTTCTTCAGGCTATGGCTTGTAAGAAGGCATCCAACTCTTGCAGGGCGCGCTTTTGGGTGGGGCAGGCGCGTTGGCGGTCTCCCAGGGCCAGACTGCATTCTTTTTTGCCGCTGAAGTGGTAAGTGTTGAGGCCGATGCGTCGCAAACCGTCCATGCGGCGTCGCAGCTCGGTGTAGAAAAACAGCGGTAGCGGTACTTCTTCTGCCAAGGTGTCCAGCTCTATATCTACCGGGGGCGTTTGTTTGCGCAGGTTGGCTGCAATAAGCGGCAGCCCGATTTGGTTTAACAATCGCCGCATGCGGTCAAACAGATAATCCAGCGGCACAGCATGCAGCGGGCAGTTGTTCTCTAAGTACAAGAGGATACCGTGGGCTATCTCATCTCGCAGGGGCAGGGTTGTGCCTGCCGCCTCGGCAGCTTCTTGCAATATGTTGCTCAGCCACTCGAGGTCGTAGTCCGATATGACGCAGTGCCCGGTTTGCAGCAGGGGGCGGTTGTTTTTGAAGGCTATCATCCCAGTGAAAGTTTGGCTTGTAACGGGTCGTTGAGGGTCTTGCGCTCCATCTTGCGCACCAAATCAATAAACTCGTCTACGTTCGAAAATTGTCGGTATACCGATACGTAGCGTATATAGGCTACTTGGTCTATGGCTTGCAGTTTCTCGATTACCTTCATGCCGATGATGGATGAGGGTACCTCTCGCTGGTGGTCTCGGTGAAGCTCGGCCACAATCTCATCTGCTGCGATATCCAGTTGATCCATGCTCACGGGTCGTTTCTCGCATGCCTTTATCATGCCGCGCAGTATTTTCTCGCGGTTGAGTGCCTCGTGCACGTTGTCGCGCTTGACGACGCGCAGCTCGGTGCGCTCTACCTGCTCATAGGTCGTGTAGCGGTAGCCACAGCGCAGGCATTCTCGCCGCCGCCGTATGCATGTGCCGTCTCTCGACATGCGTGAGTCTATCACCTTGTCTTCCATGTATCCACATTGTACGCATCGCATGCACGCATATTACCACAATTTGTGGTACCGTCAAGCAAGAATTGGTGCCATATATTCTGTATCTGTCGATTACGCTTTCTTTCCTTTTCTAAGTTTTCCGAATTATTTTGCCCTCTGAATTTTCGCGGCCTGCTATCCCATTGAATGTGCAGGCGTTTTTTTGCGGTGTCGAATGATAGATTTTGGGATTCCGGACACTCATTATTGAGGTAAGGCTGGTTTATAAAAGCAAAAATGCTTTTACCTACGGTGATTCATTCTTTTTAACAATTAACCGAGTATCTTATGTCGCACATAGAATCAAAGCCTCAATATAAACAACAAATTATCTCTGCAATAGATGAAAACAATGCTGTTCTATTGCAAGAGCTGCTTTCAAATGAAAAAAAAGCCAATATTTTCCTCGAAGGCGGTATTACTGCCATTTATTATGCTGCGTATAAGGGGCAGTCTGACTGTGTGCGGGTATTGATTCAGAAAGGCGCCGACCCGGATTTTTGCGACGTTGATGGCTGGTCTGCTTTTTTCTGGGCAGCCTGGAACGGTTTGCATGATTGTTTGCCCGCTATTCTTTCTCGGGTAGCCAATATCAACTGTATTGATAATCAAAAACGAACCCCACTGTATTTGGCCGCTTGGCGTGGCCATGCTCAGTGTGTGAAAATATTGACAGAATACCATGCAAATGTCGATAGCGGGGACTATTTGGGAAAAACTCCGCTGACCATGGCCATTAGGGAAAACCGTACTCAATGCGTTAAATTATTGCTGAAGGCCGGGGCTAACCCCAATAAACAAGATACCAAAGGACGCTACCCCCTTGATATTGCGAAGGAAAGAAATCTCTCCCTATGTGAAAAACTTGTTTTAGATGCAGGGGGGATCAATAGAAGTCTTCTCAGCGAACGTGCGGAACGCAGAGAGGCCAAATGTGTTGATATTGAAGAATATGGGGTAGAAATCGCCAGATGCGTACAGTATTTGACATGTGGTATCGCGGCGTATGTTTTATTATATGACGTTAATATTCCCAATTGGGTGATTAGTTTGGGCGCATATGGAATCCCATTTGCTATCATTGTATTAATCGGCATCATTAAGTGGTGTGCCAGATAATGGTGCTGTCGAAAGCTTTGCCGTACCTTTTTTGATTGAGTGCACCACAAAAGAGAAAACCCCACGCAGTGGAGGCGTGGGGTTTTGTAAGAGGGTCTGTCGGCTGTGAGAAAGCCGGTTGGGCAGCATCAGCGCTTGCTGAACTGGAAGCGCTTGCGGGCGCCGGGACGACCGGCCTTCTTGCGCTCCTTCATGCGGGAGTCACGGGTAAGGAGACCTTGCTCGCGCAGAGCGGCACGGTACTCTTCGTTTACCATGACGAGGGAGCGTGCAATGGCAAGGCTCATGGCACCGGTCTGGCCGTGGATACCGCCACCCTTGGAGACGATGCGTACATCGTACTTCTTCATGGTGTTGGTGGCGTAGAAGGGCTGCAGCACAACGTTCTGGAGAGCGTCGGTGGGGAGGTACTCCTCAAAGCTGCGGCGGTTGATGGTAATCTTGCCGGACTTGCCTTCCTCTGCAGGGGTGAGCCAAGCGTGGGCGATAGCCTCCTTGCGGCGGCCGGTAGCATTGTAAGGGGTGGTAGACATGGTTAATTAAAATTGGTTAGGCGATTGTAACGGCTTCCGGGGTCTGGGCGGCATGCGGGTGCTCGGCACCGGCGTATACCTTAAGGCGAACAGCCTGGGCGCGGCCCTGACGTGTGTGCGGTACCATGCCGAGGATGGCATGCTCAACAATCTGCTCCGGATGCTTGCGACGGAGCTTGGCGGGGGTTGTTACAACCTGATTGCCAACGTAGCCGGTGTAGCGGGTGTAAATCTTAGCACGCTCTTTGTTGCCGGTGAACACGGCTTTGTCGGCATTCACTACGATGACATAGTCACCACAGTCAACGTGGGGCGTAAAGATGGTCTTGTTCTTTCCACGCAGCAAGTTAGCAGCCTGAACGGCGAGCTGGCCAACTACCACGTCGGCAGCGTCGATCACATACCACTTGCGCTCAATATCCTGGGCTTTGGCAGAGAAGGTTTTCATAATTGCTTTTTTTGTTCCTGTTAAGGCTTTCGCCGGTCGACCCTCCTAGGTCGGGGTGGGCAATTCTACTCTTATTTTTGGTATCTGTCAACCGCTTTTTGTGTTTTCAATGCTTTTTTTTCAGTTTTTTTCGGGTTTTTGTTAAAAAGCGCTTGCAAATTAGTCTTTTGCCCATTAAACTATGTGCGCGGCGCGTGCGTATGCCTCGCCCACACCTGAACAAGTATTAATATATAATGGCAAATCCCCAGAACAATCGCGGCGGCAAGCCGCAGCAACAGCAGCGTAATAATAATGGTTCCCGCCCGGGAAATAATAATAACAGCCGCGGTGGCGCTCGCCCGTCTGCCGCTCCCGTCAAACCCAAGAAGGTTGTCGTAGAGGAGGATAGCGAGAAGGAGATTGAAATGGAGGGTGTGGTGTCTGCCGTTCTCGCCGGTACCATGTTCCGTGTGAAAGTTGCCAGTGGTCACGAGTTCTTGGCCCATATCTCCGGCAAAATGCGCAAACGCTTCATCCGTCTCGTAGTAGGCGATCGCGTGAAGATTGAGGTGTCCCCCTACGATATGACGAAGGCTCGTATCACCTTCCGCCTGAACTGATTTTATTGCTTTTTTTCGTATTCGCCAAACGCCGTGGCTCCAAAACGCTGCGGCGTTTTTGTGTAGGCATGTTCCAAGGGGGAGCCGCCGGTGAAAATGAAAAGCTGCAGTCGAATGGTCAACTGCAGCTTTGAAAAGGATTTCTCGATTTTTCAGCTCCGAGATTTGATGCCCATGAGCATTTGAGAATTGGTGGAGAATTTTTTGAGGAAGAAGAGCAGGCGCTCCATAGCCTCGGGCGGGCGGTGGCCGGCAAGGGCGCGACGTATGATGTGGATTTTCTCCTTTTGCCACTCGGGGAGGATGAGTTCTTCCCGGCGGGTGCCGCTGCGCAGTATATCTACGGCGGGGTAGATGTACATCTCTGCAATGCGACGGTTGAGCACAAGCTCCATATTGCCGGTGCCTTTGAACTCTTGGAAGATAAGCTCGTCCATACGCGAGTTGGTCTCGATGAGGGCGGTGGCCAGAATGGTGAGGGAGCCTGCGGTGCGGGTGTTGCGGGCTGCGGCAAAGAGTCGGCGCGGGGTTTCGAGGGCTTTGGCGTCGATACCGCCACTCATGGTGCGGCCGCTGCCGCGCTCCGCATTGTTGTAGGCGCGGGCAAGGCGGGTGATGGAGTCCATGAGAATAAGCACATGCCGACCGTTTTCTACCAAGCGTTTGGCGCGTTCTATGCACATTTCGGCTATGCGGCAATGCTCTTTGACCCCACTGTCGTTGCTCGAGGCGTAAATCTCTGCCTCGGGCAATGCTCGGCGAAACTCCGTTACCTCTTCGGGGCGTTCATCTACCAGCAATACCATCAGGTGCAGCTCATTGGCATAGTTGCGCAGGGCGCCCTGGGCTATGTGCATCAGCAGCGTGGTTTTGCCGGTGCGGGGCGGGGCAACGATGAGCCCTCGTTGCCCGCGTGCTACGGGGGCCATCAAATCTAACGTGCGGGTGGTGAAACGGGTGGGCGAGGTCTCGAACACCAAACGGTGATCGGGATTTACGGCTTTGAGGTCTTCAAAATGCGGGGCATCGGCCGCAACTTCAGGCGGCAGCCCGTTTACTGCTGTAACGGTGGTGAGCTGGTGGCCTCTCTCATAGCGCTGTGCCATGCCGGTTACCTGTACGTAGGGGCGCAGCTTGTGCGTGGCGATAAGGTCTGCCGGTACATATACGGCATCTTCCGAGGGGGCCCAGTTGTTCTCTGCCGTGCGAATAAACCCGAAGCCCTTGGCGGTGATTTCAAGCAGGCCGGTAAGCTCCTCGGGCTCACCTACCGGTACATAGGCACGACCGGTCTTGGGGATGGGCTTGGGTTTTACAAAAGTTTTTTTACGCGGTGCAGCGTTTGGGCGCGGTTTGTAATTGGGGTTGTTATTGTATTGCCTGTTGCCGTTGCTGCCGTTGTTATTATAGTAGTTATCGCCTTCGGGATTATTGTTTCTGTTATAATTATTGCCGTTACGGTCGAAGCGGTTGTTACGGCGTTGTTGGTATTGGGGGCGGTCGCTGTAGTAGTCGCGATTATCGCTATTGCGATTTGCCGGGTACGAACGGCGCTGAACGCGTGGCCTCGGTGAGTACGGTGTTGAATCGTTTTGCTCGCTCATGGTGCGTGTGGCGTAACAATAATTAACAGAAAAAAGAGAGATGGCGGCGGGCGGTAACCGGTACTCGCCCGCCATGTGGAGTTGTTCGGGCTCCGTCTGTATGTTGCTGCTTTACAGCTGCTCCAAGATGGAGTCGTCAATCTCGAAGTTCGAGAACACGTTCATCGTGTCGTCGTAGTCGTCCAGACGCTCAAACAGGCGCATGACTTTCTGGGCGGTTGCTACATCGGTGATGTCGGTCGGGTTCTGTGCTACCGATACCAGCTTCATGCCGGTTACGTTGCGCCCGGCTGCGGTGAGGGCCTCCGATACGGCAGAAAGATCTGTAGGACCACAGATGAAAGCCCATTCGCCCTCGTTCTCGCCTTCTTCAAATTCATCGGCGCCGCAATCCATGGCAAGCTCCATGGCGGCATCTTCATCCAACTCGGGGGCGTTGATGGTGACTTGCCCCTTGCGGTCGAACTGGTATGCTACAGAGCCCGGAGTGCCCATGTTGCCCCCATTCTTGGAGAATATGGTGCGAATCTCAGAGGAGCAACGGTTGGTGTTGTCGGTGGCTACTTCTACAATGAAAGCGGTGCCGGCCGGGCCGTAGCCCTCGTAGGTAACCTCTTGTATGGTTTCGCCCTGTAACTCGCCCGTGCCTTTCTTGACGGCGCGGTCTATATTGTCTTTGGGCATAGAGGCAGCTTTGGCACCTTCAATGGCAGCGCGCAAGCGCGGGTTGGTGTCTACATCACCACCGCCGCTTTTGGCTGCCAAGGTGATTTCGTGGGAGTAACGGGCAAAGATTTTGCCTTTCTTCGCGTCGGCTGCTGCCTTCGTGAACTTGATTTTGGACCATTTATTGTGACCGGACATAGTCTTGTAGTGGTGTGAGGTGTGAGATGAAAAATTCTCATTTGCTGCAGTGGGGGCGTGCTCGGTGTGGACGGCATCTGTTCCGTAGACACCGAAAGCCCACGTATTTCGGGGGAGTGGGGGCGAACCATCGGGTATCGCATGCATAACCCAAAGGGGCTCGGTTGGTTACCGATTGTTTGCAGCGTGTGGGGCGCGCCAATTTGCGCCTGTATCCTTTCCGGTTGCCGTTAATGTGGCTCCTCGAAATGCAAATCGAGTCGAGCTGACAGGATTCGAACCTGCGACCTCTTCGTCCCGAACGAAGCGCGCTACCAGACTGCGCTACAGCTCGATGTCATAGTGATGACGAGCCGATTTTACAGCATTCTGCGCGTTTTGCAAGTATAAAGTGATATTTTTTTCGTCATGATTTCGCTTTTAAGGGAGATGTTGGTTCTTTGCCATCATTCGCAACGCCGAAATTATCAATTTTTAGTCTTGATTTATAGGGTAATGAGAGTATACTGCCCTTAGATTTTGCTTTGCAGACCATTTTCCCGCTCTCTTCTGATTATTACAAATACCATGAAATCATATACTACATTCAGGTGTATTGCGTTGCTTTTATTAATGTGGGGCAACCCATTGGTTGCAGC
Source organism: Akkermansiaceae bacterium (assembly GCA_015062055.1). Lineage (GTDB taxonomy): Bacteria > Verrucomicrobiota > Verrucomicrobiia > Verrucomicrobiales > Akkermansiaceae > Akkermansia. Next base: position 59,722 of record SUVK01000007.1, on the reverse strand, counting down.
CGACGCTGCCTCAATATTTCAGGACGGTGTAGCAGCATACGAAGACGGTAAATATGAGACGGCGGTCACGAGTTTTCGCCAAGCTGCCGAGCAAGGTTCGGCCTCTGCTCAGTATTATTTAGGCCTTTGTTACGAAAAGGGCAAAGGGGTGACTGCCGATGCAGAAGAAGCCGTGGCTTGGTACCGCAAGGCTGTTGCCAACGGCATGCCGGATGCCTTGTTTTCTCTGGGGCTTTGCTACGAGAAAGGCTTGGGGGTGCCTCAAAGTGTAGGGCAAGCCGTTGCCTTGTACCGCCGGGCTGCCGAAAAGGGGGTGTCTGCTGCTCAGTGCTATTTGGGTATTTGCTACAAAACGGGTAAAGGCGTGGCAAAGAACGATGCAGCTGCGGCTGCATGGTTTAGCAAAGCTGCCGAACAAGGTGTTGCAGAGGCTCAATATCGCTTGGCAGATGGCTTTACTAAGGGCTCGGGTGTTAATCGCGACCCCATCCAAGCAACCTCGTGGTTTCGCAAGGCGGCTGACCAAGGGCACGTAGAGGCTCAATATCGCTTGGCTGATTGTTATGCCAAGGGCTCGGGGGTGGTGCAAGACCCGATTCTAGCCGCGGCTTGGTATGGCAAGGCCGCCGATCAAGGCCACGCCTCGGCACAATATTGTCTGGGGATTTGCTATGCCGCGGGAAAAGGGGTAGACAAGAACCCATCTTTAGCTGCCAGCTTGTATCGCAAGGCGGCAGAGCAAGGTCATGCCCGGGCTCAAATCAATTTAGGTGTATGCCTCGAACATGGAATCGGGGTGCCGGTTAATGGCGGCGAAGCCGTTGATTGGTATCACAAAGCGGCACTGCGGGGGGTGGCCGAAGCGCAATATCGCTTGGGTAATTGCTATTTTAAGGGGAATGGCGTGCCCTGTAATCATCAAGAGGCTGTAAGGTGGTTTCTTCTTGCTGCCGAGCAAGGCTTTTCTCATGCTCAGTTCGCGTTGGGAATATGCTACTCGAGGGCAATAGGCGTGCCACGCGACGATTCTACGGCTGTAAAATGGTTTAGACTTGCTGCGAATCAAGGTGTGGCTCGGGCGCAGTGCGAGTTGGGTTATTGTTATTTCTCAGGTCGTGGGGTGTCGAAAGATCATGTCGAGGCTGTGCGCCTTTTTCGCCATGCGGCTGAGCAAGGAGTGCCCCTCGCTCAGTATAACTTGGGTGATTGCTACTACAGAGGCAATGGTGTGCCGAAGAATGTGGCTGCTGCGGTGAAGTGGTTACGCTGTGCTGCAGAGCAGGGGGTGCCGCAGGCTTGCTGTAATTTGGGCGCGTGTTATTATAAGGGGGAAGGGGTGCCGCAAGATGCCACCGAGGCCGTACGCTGGTTCCTCAGGGCTGCAGAAAGCGGGCTCGCTTCTGCTCAGTACAACATGGGTATGTGCTGTTCTCTCGGCAAAGGGACGGAGCAAGACGCCGTTGCGGCTGCAAAATGGTATCGCCTCGCTGCAGAACAAGGGGTGACGGTTGCTCAAGCGGCTTTAGGCGATTGCTATTTATACGGTAAAGGTGTGGTTGCAGACCCGAGCGAGGCTGTGAAATGGTATCGCCTCGCGGTAGAGGACAATGTGGCTGTGGCTCAATGTGGCTTGGGTGATTGTTATTTTAAGGGTTTAGGTGTGCCGCAAGATGTTGATGCGGCTATCTCTTGGTACCGCAAAGCCGCGGCTCAGGGGCATGCCCGGGCGGCTTGCGTTTTGGGTATTTGCTATATGACCGGCAAGGGGGTGCCGCAAGATTCTGCCACCGCGATACATTGGTTCCGCTTGGCTGCCGGTAAGGGAGATCCCTTGGCTTTGTATAATTTGGGCGTTTGTTATTATCTCGGCCATGGGGTTGAGGAAAACCGGGAGTTGGCGCGGGAGTATTTCCTTAAAGCTGCTGCTTTGGGCGACCCTCAAGCCCCGACAACTCTGCGAGAATTGTTTGATTAATGCCTCTTACGCGCTGTAACTATTAGGCAAATAGCAATTTGTTGGGGTACCGGCGCAGGGGCGGTCTGTATATGATGTACACGTTGTAACATGAGGTTAGTGACAATTCAGATGTCAAAAAAGGCAAAGAAATCTAATTGTTCCCACGCGTAAATACACTTTTTTGTTGCGGATGGGGGGCGAATATGAGTTAATATAGGTAACGAATATATACATTCTTCGGTATGAATATTGCAGAATCCATCATTATGATAGGCTGTGGCTTGCTGTTTATGTTGGCCATGCTGTTGTTGACTCCTTTCATTTCCGGTCAGGACGAGCTTGAAATCACCTTCGCTATTCTCGCTATCTTATTCTTTTTCACAACGGGATTCTTATTCTTCCGCCTTGCTTGGCGCCTTATTTTGAGAGGTAAATAAATTATGTTACTCATCCCCAAAATACTCACCACCATCTTCCTGTGTTGCTGTCAAAATAGGCTAAAATCTAATTGTACCAACGCGTAAAAATGCCTGTTCAGCATTAACTGAACAGGCATCGAAATGGACGAGGATCCCCCGCGCTTACTCTTCAAGCTTCATACGCTTGTCTTTTTTGGCATTCTCGCCGGAGTCTTTGAGTTCTGTCTTCTTGACTTCTTCGCGAGTTTTCTTGATGACGTTTCGCAGTTGTCTGTGAGGTTGGCTGTTGGCTTTATCACATTCTGCTTCAATCTCGTTAAGAATGACATCAACCCAGTCATAGTATACGCGGCAGTGATTGCCGATATTTTGGACAACTCGCTTCTGCAAGGCGACTACACGCATCAATTTTTGGTATTCTGCCTCTTCTTCGGGCGTTCTGTTCTCATCTTTTTCAATCAGAGCCTGCAACCCGGTAGTGTTGGCAAAGAAATCATCATAGGCGAGAGCCAAGAGCTGCTTGGCTTCTTCTACAGAGCGTTCGCGGTTTTGCGTCAGCACGCGCATGATGGTGGTGTCGATGATGTTAATCTTCTTCTCATCATCGGTGGTGCTACGCAGCTCGTTAAGGTAACCTGCGATTTTGTCATCTTGCCATGCTGCAAAGAAGGGGGAGTATTTCTGCCAATTTCCCACATCTTCCATCTTGCCCTTGTAGTATGCCAAGGCATCGGGTTGGCAGGTGTAGGCAAGCATGCGCATGATGCTTTGGTTATCGAGCCTGGCGCTGTCATCTTTAACGGTCTCCCACACCAGCGTGCCGAATTCATCTTTGGCTTCTTGGCTCTTGCTCCTCTTAATGAGCTCGAAGGTGTAGGCACATACGGCTTTGAGCAAGTCATCGTCCAAATCTTTGGTCTTAATGAGGGCCATGACTCGGTCTTTATCCTTCATGGTAGCAAGGCGTACCTTGTAGGTCCAAATAACGGTGAGTACCTCTGCGTGCTCTTTGGGATTAAGGGGTTGCGCCAGTTTGTTAAGCTTGCTGTTAAGGTCCTTGATGTCGGTTTTGGTAAGGCGGTCCAACAGCTTATCAAGTAGTTTCGGCTCCATCTTGGTGGCATTCTCTGCCAGGGTGGCAAATACCATATCGCAGATGCCGGCATCCAGCTCGGAGGCAATGCCGAGCAGTACACAGGCGTTCAACGCTGTGCCGACGGTGTTCGGCCCCCAACAAAGATTGCCGGTTTCATCTTTCTCGTCGTGATGAATGATGACGTGTAAGAGAAGCTGTGCGTCTTCTTTGCTGCACTTGATTTCTACCCCCTTTTCTTTGGCATCTGCCAAGGTGAATACTTCTTTGCTGTTGATTTCGATGGCTCGGTTCAATACTGCAGCAGCTGCCGCACGTTTGGCCTTGATTGCTTCATCGGTGCTCTTAGACGATTGCACAAAGAAGAAGCCGCCGATAGCCATGGCTGCCAAAATGCCGCACCCTATGTAGAAAATGGGTTTCTTGTGGAAAGGCTTTTTGCTGGCTTCATATTGAAGCTTCTCGTAGTAGGCGTTTTGCTGCTCAATCTCGGCCTCGGTCATTTGCGGGGCTGCTTCTGCGTACTCGGTGGCAGCCTCTTCTACGGGGGGAGGTGGCGGAGGTGCGCCTGCCGGTAATGCTGTGCCAATAGCAGGTGCCGGCTTTTTAATAGCGGGTTTGGGGGCGCCTGCCGGTTTGGCAACGGACGGTTTGGGGCCTGCAGCGGGGGCACCTGCCGGTTTGGCAACGGACAGTTTGGGGCCTGCAGCGGGGGCGCCTGCCGGTTTTTTGATGCTGAGTTTGGGGCCGGCTACGGGGCGGGGACCGGCTACCGGGGTGGGGGCTGCCACAAGAGCCGGTGTTTCATCTTCGGTTTGTGCTGCGGCAGCAGCTGCAGCCTCAGCTTCGGCTTGTGCGGCGGCTTGAGCAGCTGCTTCTGCTTCGGCTTGTGCCGCAGCTGCCGCTTCTGCCTCTGCTTGTTGCTGTGCCTCATATTCGGCCATTTGACGGTTGTACTCTTCCATTTGGCGGTTATATTCCTCCATCTGGCGTTCGTATTCTTGCTGGGCGCGAAGAGCTTCTTCATCTACGGCAGGCGTTGCTTCAACGATAGGTTCTTCGGCAGGAGGGGGAGGTGGTACAGCCCCGGTGGAAGCGGGTGTTTTGGGCCCGATGGCACGGCCATCCGAACCTTTAAGGGTGACTCGGCGCGTAGGGGCAACGCCGGAATTGAGAAGAACGCGGCGGGGAGCCCCTGCCGGTGCGAGCGTTTTAAGTTTAGGTTCAGCCATAAAAAAGAGAGATGATGTTAAGCTACTGCGCTTATTCTATCTTTTTTTTCAGCAGATTGCAATCACGTAATTGAAGTAAAAGATTTTTTTGCTGATTTTTCTTGCCGTTGCAACGATTCGCGGTAAGAGCTCCCCCTCAAAACTCAGTTATCGCGTTTGAGCGTAGCCGGTCGTTTGCTTTGAATTCGTAAGAAAATTAACCCCGAGAGGCAAAGCAGGCAAATGCCGTATACCGTAGCAGCGGGGGCGAGTGGCATTGGTACGATTAAACTGCCGCACAAAGGTGCAGCGATGGCGTACCAGTTGTAGAGCAAGATGCTTGCGACCCCGAATGCCCCGGCACCCTGTTGTACAAAGAGATTGTACCTGAGAGGCCGTATTAATAATACGACCAAGGCTATTACAAGAAGACTGTTGGCTACAAACTTGAGAGAGAGCCAACCGGGGCTCATTTCTACAGGCCCTGTGGGGTATGAGATAATGAGCTGTGAGAAACCCGTGGCATATAGTGCCACGGCAAGGGCAAAGATACACAACCACACGAAGGGGGTGTCGGCCCCCTCTCGCTTGCCGGGTGTGCAGAGGATGAGGCATATGGGCAGTAGTAGTGCTAGTGCAAGACAATCTATGGGTAGGCCGTTCCACCAAAATTGCCCTGCGCCCAGCCCGACACCTGCACACATGAGCGTGGCCCACAGCCCTTGGCGCCTTGGTAAAAAATGGTTGAACAAGCGTGCGGTCATCATGGTGCCCAGACCGATGTAAAGCAATATCCTATAGTTGGCTACGGTGTATAGGCTATCTGTGCTGTTGGTGCTTATCCACGGGAAGATGAAGGGAAATGCCGTAAAGCACGAGGCCACTGTCAGCCACCCGCACCACAACCCGGCATCGGCCATGGTGCTGAGTCGGTGTGTTGGTACCCAACCGGCCCCGCAAATGGGTAAGAGGGCACGCCAAAGCTCTGCCCCCAGCCCCAGTATAACACCTATGACACCTGCGGCGAAGATGCCTGCCGGCAGAGCAAATACCATGTCGGTTACCGGAACCAGCCCCAACATTTTATCATTGCTCAGAGGTGGGGTGTTCAGACTGTGCTGTATCGAGGTTGTGGTTAACAGCGCAAACAGTACCAACAGAATTAAAAAAGCGCGTTTCATTGTTGTTGTAGGTGGGTTATGATGTGTTGAATAAGGGATTTTGCCTCGGTTTGATTGAGTGTATTCCGGAAACCGGGCATGGCTCCTCGCCCGTGCAGGAGGGAGTGTAGAAGCTCCTCGGGTGTTTTGTTGATGGTGGTAAGGTTGCCCACGGCGGGCATGCCCGGGTAGTTGGCTACATAGCTTTGACCGTTGCCGCTAGCACCGTGGCATGCGGCACAATTGTTGCGGAAAAGGTGTTCTGCCGCTTGCGGGGGGCGCGTGTTGCCAAAGGGAACAAGCCCTGCCGGGGGACTAATCGTGTGCTGTTGTTGAGGTGTTACCATGTCGGTAATGAGTTGTGGCTGCGGGCCGATATGTTGCACAATCAGCAAAAAGCTCAGTATCAATATGAGCGCCGGGGCTAATAGGGTTAATGCTTTTTTCATGTCTGCCGCGTGCGTGCTATGTAGTTGATGAAGATGCCCGCTCCGGCCCCGGCTAATCCGAGCACCGTTATTGCCGGTAAATACCACAGTAGCCCCCGCGGGCTGCTGCCTGCCATGCCTGCCGTATCGGCCCATTGGGTACATATGGCCCAAGCAAGTACTAAAAGAATCATGCTGCCCGCACCTGTGATTGCAGCTATGCGCGGAGATGCGGGTGCCGTAGTCCCCGGGCCGGGATGCTGTTTTACCTGCTCGGGCCGTATGCGTGCCGATATGCTGAGAAAAAGAGCAAAAAATAACCCGATGCTGCCGCAAAGCATCGCTATATCTACCGGGCTGGGGCTGTAGTTGCCTCCGGTGAGGTGTAGGGAGCGCTCGATGATGATTTGCACGCGCTCTTGCCACATGCCGTATAATATGCCGACACTCACCAGGGCACATACCACGCGGTTATGCCTTAACCTGCGAAAACTCAACAGCCCGACGGGTATCAACACATTGAACAATACCATGCTTGCATATGTGTTGCCCCACAGTTGCGGCTCCGTTATAAGCTCGTAGGCATAAAAAAGCCCCATGACCCCGCCGAGTGCTGCCGTGAGTTGTGCCAGCTTGCCCAAAACCCCGATGCGACAGCGCAACCCCAAGGCAATCAGTAATACAGCGGCCATGCCGGAGAGTAGCGCGCCACATACGAAGTAGGGTGGGATGATGACACTTTGCCAGCGCAGGGTGAGCGCAAAGTCGCTGCCGACAATGCTGTGTACCATCACGACCAAAGGGGTAAGGATGCCCGCCATCAGCAAACTGCTGTGTGCCCACAGGTTGCGGTGGGTGGCCTGCTCCTTCTTTTCCCCCCTTATCCCCATGTAGAAAAAAAGGTCTGAGAGTACGAGATATGTCGAGATGGCAACGGCATCCCACAGCAGGGCAGAGGCCATCTCGGGCCATACCCCCGTGGCTACAGGTAACGGTGCCATTTGCCACAGCATCCATGCCCGCCCTACATGGATAAGCGGAAAGACCCCCGCTGTGCATACGGCACACAGGGTCATGAGCTCTGCATGCCGTGCGATGTTGCTGCGCCACTGCTTGCCCGTGAGGAGCAGTATGGCTGATATAAGGGTGCCCGCGTGACCCAATCCAATCCAGAATACGAATAGCACAATATCCCACCCCCAAGGTACGGCATTGTTGGCGCCCAGTACCCCAACACCCTCGGTGGCGATGCGTAGCCCGCTCCATCCCAGCCCCCAGGCTGCCAGAATTACACACAAAATGACCGGCAGCCATAAGTGTCGGTGTGGTGTGTATGTTGGGGCAAGGTTGCTCATCTGCGCTGTATTGTAGCAAATGCAGTCGTGTACCGCAAGCCACAAAGCTACTTGTTTTTGAATGTTGCTCGGCGGCAAGGCGTCTGTTCTGCATCATGAGAGGAAAATCGCTTTGGTTTATGTTAGGGTGTTTACTGTGCTCCTGCGATCATAAAAAATCTGACGGAGAGGCAGCGTTACCTGTCTATGCGGTGGAAACGGCACACCCGCAGAGGGCCGATGTTGTGGTGTACCGCTCCTGGATAGGTCGCTTGGCGGCCGATGTTTCTGCCGAAATCTTACCCCGTGTGGAAGGGTATGTGTTGAAACGTACGTTTACCAATGGCCAAGTGGTAGAAAACGGCCAAGTTCTTTATGTGTTGGATGATACGCTGTATGCCGAGGCCCTGCAACAAGCCCGACAACAGGAGGCCGAGGCGCAAGCTAATTTACAGGAAGCTTTGCAGAATGTAGAGTATTACCGCCCTCTGCTCAAAGACGGTTCTGTTTCGCGTCAATCTTTTACCGAGGCGCAGCGCAAAGCCGAGGCTGCGCAAGCTGTGTTGCAAGCCGCCGTAGCAGCCGTGGCTCAAGCCCAATCAAATGTGGAGTATTGCACGCTGCGCGCCCCGCTGCCGGGTATAGTGGGGTTTGCCCGCGCAGATGTAGGCAGTTTTGTTTCGCCCGGTAGCGAACCCATGGTAACGGTAAGCCGTGTACAACCTATCAGAGTGAGTTTCAGCATCAGTGAGCAAGATTGGCTTAATCAGGGCGGGGTCGGTGGTTCGTTACGACCGGGGGCTGAGGTGGAGGTAATAACTGCCACCGGTGCCGTGTACCCGCATAAAGCCCGCATTGTAGGGGTCGATAACGCCGTGTCTGCCACCATGGGCACGTTGCAGATAGATGCTGTGCTCGATAACCCGAACGCACTGCTGCGCCCGGGGATGTTCGTGACGGTGCGCGCTGCCGTTGATGAACTGAAAAATGTTGTGCTGGTACCGCAAAAAGCGCTTGTTTCTCAACAAGGGGCTCAATTTCTCGTGGCGCTGGGTGCCGGGGAGAAGGTGCAACTTATCCCGGTGGAGACCGGGCCGATTCAGGGGGAGATGATTGTGGTGCACGGGGCGGTTTCCCCGGAGCTCCGTATCGTGGTTTCGGGAACTCAGCAGGCCATGATGGCAGCTGCCGGGCGCGCTCGTTTGAAAACTTCACCCTAAATGGCTCAACCGTGGTGGTTGACTGCCCAAAGCTCGCCCAGCTTGTGAGAGCCCGCAATGGCTCGTGTGATGTATTGCAGAGATAGCTCAACGGCATGCACCAAATCGTGGCCGTGTGCCAAGTGAGCCGCTATGGCTGAGGATAGCGTGCAACCCGTGCCGTGGGTCGAGATGCCGAGTGTGCGAGGGTGCGACCAGCTGTGGCAGGTGCCGTCTTTTTGTACCAATATGTCGGTGCAGGTGTTGCCACCCAAGTGCCCGCCTTTTGCCAGTACCGCACAATGATAGCGACGGGCGAGCTGCAGGGCTGCTTGTTGTAGCTCGTTTGCGGTGGTGATGGCCTCTGTAGTGCCGAGCAGTTTAATTAGCTCATCTAAGTTGGGGGTGAGCAATGTCGTGCGTGGCATGAGACTTTGCTCGTATACGCTGATGGCGGCTTGCAGCATGAGCGCCTCGCCGGCAGTGGCTATCATGACGGGGTCTACTACGATGGGCCCGGTGTAATCCGCCAACTCTGCCGTGACGGCTTGTACTATCTCAGGGCTGTAGAGCATGCCTGTCTTAATGGCCGCTACGGGAAAGTTTTGCAGGCATATGCGCACTTGGTCTGCCACAAATTGCGGTTGCATCGCCGCGATGCCTTCTACCTTGCCGGGTACCTCGCTTACTACACAGGTGACGGCGGTGAGGGGGTAACACCCCAAGGCAAAACCCGCCTTGAGGTCTGCCTGTAAACCGGCTCCCGCCGAGCAGTCCGAGCCGGCTATGCTGAGGTATACGGGGGTCATGCCAAGGAGGTTTCGAGGGCCGATGCTACGCGCAGCAAGTCTGCTTCTGCAAAATGGTTGCCCAACAGTTGTATGCCGATGGGCAGCCCCCCATTTTGCGGTGTGGGTATCGAGATGCCGGGTAAGCCTGCCAAGTTGGCCGGTATGGTGTAGATGTCTGCCAAGTATACCTGCAGCGGGCTCATGGTTTTGTCGTGGAGCAGGGGGGCTGCGGTGGGTGCTACCGGCCCGAGTATGAAGTCGACTTTCTCAAACGCCTCGGCAAAGTCTTTTGCTACCAAGGCGCGTACTTTTTGAGCCTTGGCATAGTAGGCATCGTAAAAACCGCTGGATAGTACGTAGGTGCCCAGGATGATGCGACGCTTGACCTCCGGCCCGAACCCCTCTGCGCGTGAGCGGCTGTACAAATCATCCAATCCGTTGGTGTTTTCGGCCCGGTAGCCGTAGCGTATGCCATCGAAACGGGACAGGTTGGAGGATGCCTCTGCGCAGGCTATAATATAATAGGCAGATACCACGGCCTCTGAGTGAGGCAGGGATATTTCTACTATTTCGGCCCCGAGCTCGGTGAGCTTGGCTACTGCCAGTTCTATGGCTGCTGTTACCTCGGGCGAGTTGCCGCTGCTGAGGTATTCTTTCGGTAAACCAATACGTACCCCGGCAATGCTTTGCCCTATTTTGGCAGTGAAATCTTCTGTGCCGTGTGTGGAGGATGTTGAATCTTTGGCATCATGCCCGCACATAGCATTGAGCAATATGGCTGCATCTTCTACATTTTGGGTGATGGGCCCTATTTGGTCCAGTGACGATGCAAAGGCTACTAACCCGTAGCGAGATATGCGGCCGTAGGTGGGTTTCAGTCCCACTATGCCGCAGTGAGAGGCCGGTTGGCGGATGGAGCCGCCTGTGTCGGAGCCCAGCGCTGCTATGGCCATGCCGGCTGCTACTGCTGCTGCTGACCCGCTGGAGGAGCCACCGGGAGCATGGCCCGGGGCTGCCGGGTTTTCCGTATGCCCGTATGAGGAGTTTTCACCGGCGGAGCCCATGGCGAACTCATCCATATTGGCACGGCCGAAGGGGATGGCTCCTGCTGCACGCAGTTTGGTGACTGCTGTGGCATCGTACGGTGAGATGAAGTTGTGCAGCATTTGCGAGGCGCAGCGTGTGGGCTCGCCCTGCATGCAGATGTTGTCTTTAATGGCGATGGGTATGCCACCGAGCGGCAGGCTGATGTCGGCCTTGGCTGCTGCTGCCAGGGCTGCCTCCGGGTTATATGATATATAGGCGTTGATGTGCGGGTTCTTTTCTGCCGTCACTCTTGCGAGTTCTTGTACCAGTTCTGAGGGGCTGATGTTGCCGGTGGTAAGCTCGCGGCGCCAGTGTGAGATGCTTCCGTATAACATGGCGGTGGAAAATCAGTGCGCGGATTCTACTACTTTGGGGACTCTGAACTGGCCGTCCTCCTCTGCCGGGGCATTGGCCAGCGCTGCTTCGTTGCTCAGACTCTCTCCGGCTATATCGGCACGTACGGCGTCAAATACGGGCAGCGGGTGGTACATGGGCTCCACTCCATCTGTATCCCACTCGCTCAGCTGGGCCACATAGCCCAATATGCGGTTGAGATCGGTAGAAAAACGCTCGGTCTCTTCTGTTGTGAGCTCGAGCTTTGCCAGCTTGGCTATGTAGGCTACATCGATGTGTGGCGTTTCCATGGTGGGTCAGGCTTGGTTGAGTAGGTATATGGTGAGGTGGTAAAGCCCATAAATGGCTCCTACCAAGAAAAGAAGTAATATGACGTTTTCTATCAGCAGATGCTGGCTTTGGCCTGTTACGTTGTGTACGCTGATGTCTTGTGTGTGGCGGCGCTTGTGCTCTCGCTCTTCATCTAAGGGGGCCAGTACGTTTTTGCCATAGCGCTTGGTGCGCTGTTGCGGTGCGCGCTCTCGCCCGCCTGTATAGTGGCGATCTCCCGCTTCGTCGAGCGCGTATTGCTGTTGTCTGCTGATTCGTTGCTGTGCCATAGGTTATGCTGTTGTTACCATGCTGTAGATTGCCCATGTGATGAGCAGAAGTATGAAAAGCGGTAGATGAAATGCCAGCCCTCGCAGCATCTCTTCTTTTATCGCTTTTGCCCCGAATTGCTCTTTGGCCTCTTCTTCTCCGGGTTTCTGAAAGAATACGGTGGTGTGCCTATACTCCCGCCCGCACGCGTACGCCTCGTGAAAATCGTTGTCGGCACGGTCAAGTTTCGGTAAGGCTTCGCGCAGTCGCTCCTTGACTGTCTCGGGTGCCCAGTGTTGTGGTTGTAACCCGGAGAGTATCTTAAGATGTCTTTGAAAACAATCACACACTTGTGCCATCTCTTGGTGCTCGCGTTCCATGCTGTCCATCTCTCGCGATATTCGGCGTACCGCGTTATGGATGCGCTGCCCAAGTTCGTTGAGGTCTGCGTTGAATCCTGTTTTGCGCATGGTGCTCTCCTCTAACTCCCTGCTGCGAGTTTCGATTTCCATGCGCTGTTGATCATATATTTCCGCCTGTTGTCGTAAGCGCTCTGCCTGCTCGAGCATGCGCTCGGGGGTATGCATGAAGTTGTCCATCGCATCCGGTGTTAGTTCCATCTGCTTGTATGGGGCGCGCTCTGTCCGGTCTCTTATGGGCATGGTTTTTGTGTTATGCTGATAATGCTAAAGAAAAGTTAAACAAATTTGCGACGTTTGTCAAGCGTTAAGCCGTGCATTTTATAATAAATAGTGCTTGTTTTGCAGCTAAAAGAAAATCCCCGAAGAAAACTTCAGGGATTTTTGCTACGGGCGACGGGAATCGAACCCGTGTCTCATGCTTGGGAAGCACGCGTCCTACCATTGAACGACGCCCGCTTGCTGCGTGCGACAGATTCTACATGGGGAAGAAGGGGAAGTCAAGCGTAAAGTAAATAATTTTTTATCGGTTATTGTCATAAAAATGAAAGACGCATGGTTTGAGGTGTTCTGCTATTGTTTTTTTGTGCGAGAAAAGGCGTTTGGAGGAGATTATGATTAAAGAAATTTAAAAAAATGAAAAATAAAGCTTGCCAATCACGCGAAAAATGATAAAATGCGTCGCAGATACTGGTGCGGGTATAGCTTAATGGTAAAGCTCCAGCCTTCCAAGCTGGCCATGCGGGTTCGATTCCCGCTACCCGCTTTCTGTAATAAAACCAAACAAACACCATGAAGACGACCTACCTTGCGATTGCCCTGTTTTTGGGTATTTCTGCAGCCCCGTTGATGGCTGCCACACCTGCGTGGGATGAGGCTGTTGCTCTCGCCGCTCAGGATTCGAAGGCTTCTCTGGCTGATCTCTGCAACGCTGTGTATGCGGCCGCCAAGGAGGATGTCAGCAAGTCTGCCGCCCTGTATGAGTCTGTGCTCGCTCAGCGTACCAATTGGACTTCTTCCGAGTGCTATGCTTTGTTGCGTTCCATTCTGCTTGCTTTCCCCGGCGATGTTGCTTGCAATATCGGTGAATATGCTCGCAAGTATGACGAGGCCAAGGGCTCTGCCGTAAAGGGTGCTAAGGTGCAGCGCGCTCGCTATTCTGCTACTATAGCTTCTGCTTCTGTTACCGAGACTCAATTCTACGCTCTGCTTGATGCTCTTTACAATGCCTCTCTGAATGAAGGCGTGGCTGATGCTACTTATGCTTCCATCTTGCCCACTCTTACCGGTGTGTATGAGTCCGCATTTGATGCTGCTGCAGATAACAACGATGCTCGTTTGGATGTGACCGGCCGGAATCCTCAGGAGTTGCGTCCCACTCCGCCGCCCACCTCTCGTAACTATTGATTTTTCTCAGGTTACTAACAATTAACTGTATAACAATGAAATCCACAGTATTAAAAGCACTCGCCCTTTCCGGCATTTTGGCTGTTTCCTCTAACGGTTTCAGCTTGTATGATTCTGCTCCCCCTATCGGTTTGCCTGAGTCTCACAATGTGAAGTATGGTGTGTATACTTCTGTTGGTTATGATTCTAACCTCAATAATACCGACAGAGCCAATCGCGAAGATGGCGGCTTTGTTCGGTTTGGTGTGACTGCTTCTTATGCAGATTATGAAGCTGCTACTAAGAAACAGTTCTCTGCCCGTATTGGTGGCCAGTTGTACGATAAAGATGCTATGGGTACAGATGAACGCACGTTCTCTGATATCTCTATTTCCGGTACGCTCAGCCATGCTTTCTCCGCAGGCAGCCAGTATGTTCTTGATGTAGATTTGGATTATACTCCCGAGCCTGACTATTCTAACGGTATCTCTGCTGCCAATACTCAGGGTAATTGCCTTAGCTGGAGTATTTCTAATGCTTATTCCCGCATGATTGATTGCCGTTGGAGCTGGACCGCAAATGTCTCTTACAATGGTAACATCTACACGGATTCTTTCTATGAGCAAGATGACCGCACCTACATCTCCGGTGGTCTTTCTCTGAATCTTCGTCAGAATTCTCGCACCACCTACGGCCTTAACACGACTATTCGTCATGAGGACCGCAGCGAGGGCTTAGACTCCGATAGCTGGTTCACCAACTTGTCTGTTGCCCATGCTCTCAGCCCCACCGATAGCTTCTCCTTTAGCGTTGGTGTCCAAGCTAAGTTTATCGATGGCAATAGCGACTTGTATCCCACGATTGATTTCTCCTATCGTCGTGTTCTTACCAAGGGCCTGAGCGCCAGAGCTTATGCTCGCTTCTCCAACGAAAACGTAGATACCTTCTCTCGTGGCGGTAATGTTAACTATCTTTCCAACAATACCCTGCGCGTAGGTGCAAATCTTGATTACGAGTTTACTCACAAGGTTACGTTTACCGGTGGTGTTGCTCTGATTCATTCCGAATACTCTGAGGGTCAGTACGGTTCTCCTGACTATGATTCCTCAACCGCTAGCTTCTCTGTCGGTATGCGCTATAAGTTTACCAATCAGCTCACAGGCAGCATTAATTATACCTACACGTACGGTGACCCCGGTAGCGTAAGTTACATCAATCACTATAATAGAGATGTAATCACGGCCGGTTTATCCTACTCTTTCTAACACATGTTTAAGCAGGGATGGAATCGGGCATAGTGCCGGGTTCCATTCCTGTTTTATGTAGACTCTTTCTGTTATTATATGGTCGAAAGAAATAATTCTGTTCAACAAGCTGAGGCTATCCTTCATGCGCAAGATTATTTGCAAGTTTTAAAGTCGCGCTGGAAGGAAGCCTTATTTGTTTTTCTGCTTGTTTTTGTCATATGTGCCGTTGCTACTAAGTTGATGACGCCGGAATATACCAGCACTTCGCGTGTTGAAATACGTCAACCGAATGAGCAGGTCGACGTTAGTATGTCCGGCTCCGGCGTTAACCCCGTCGCTCTTGCTGCCAGTGGCCAAGGGTATATTCCGACTCAGCTCGAGGTGCTCGTTTCCAAACGCAATTTGTTGCACGTGGTAGAACAACTCAAGCTCGATAAGGAATGGGGAATGTCTGCTGATGGTGCAGCCGGAGTGTTGAGAAACAGAATTAAACTTAATCCGGTTGAGGGCACCAACATGGTTGATATTGTCGTTACACACCCCAATGCTCAAACTGCTTGTGCTGTTTGTAGTCAGTTGGTGGCCACATATATGACAATACGTGAGGACGAAGAAACGAAGAGAATTAAGAGTGTTGTTGATGAACGTCGTGATGCGTTGGACGATGCTCGAGAAGATCTCGAAAAGAAGTCAAAAGCTGTTCAGGACATTATTTTCAGTGGTAAGTATCTGACCGGGTGGCGCCAAGGATCTACAGTAGAGTCTATCGGAGGCGAACAACAAAAAGTTAATTCTCTTCAACAGTCTCTTCTTGCTTTAGAAAACGAGTTAAACCGACTCGATGTTCACATTAATCAGCTTAAGGATCTGAAAGATGAACCTCTCTTAAAGTATGTCGAAAACAGTGACATACTTTCTGCTGAATCATTTGCCTCAAGTCGCGTTCGTGAGCTCAATAAACAACTGAGAGACTTGAAAGATGAACGCTCAAAGAAACTCGATACCGAGGGCTATGGTGAAAATCACCTTAGAATCAAAGGCTTGGATCTGCAGATTGAGCAAACAACCAACCAGCTCTATGCCAGCTTGACGGATATGCGAGAGGCTATGGTTCGCCAGCAAATTTCCAAGCAAGAAGAGAAGAAAAAACTTGAAGCTGAGCTTGCTGCTGCTAAAGGACGTGCTCGAGACGAAAATCTTGAACGTCGCGATTACGAAAAATCCAAGGCTGACTATGACCAGGCTCTTGAGATTTACAATGATTTGGAGCGTAAATATAAGGCTGAAGATCAGCGTTATAAAGCGGCCAAAGGTCGAGATAAAGAACATGCACGAGACAGCTCTCGCGATAGTGTTGTTGTATATGCAGAACCCGTCAAGGCCGGTGCTCCGTCCACTCCCAATGTAAAACTGAACCTGATTGTAGGTGCAGTGGTGGGTTTAATTAGTGGTATTGTAGTCGCTTTTATTTACAATTACTTTGACACCTCTGTTAAGTCGCTTGAAGATGCGGAACGTCATTTGGGATTGCCTGTGTTGGGCGTAATCCCGCAAGATGCCGGTTTGCTTGCTCTTCAGGATGGTAACACTCCCGATGCCGAGGCTTACCGTATTCTGCGCACCAATATTGAGCTCAAACGTTCTCTGAGTGCGGCAAAGACTTTTGCCATCGTTTCAGCTAACGCAGGTGAAGGTAAAACTACCACACTGAGTAACTTGGCCTATGTATATGCATCCGCAGGTTTCAGTACCCTGATGGTCGATGCAGACTTGCGTCGCCCTCGCTTAGCCCGCTATGCTGAAATGGAGGATTCTTTCGGCCTTTCCAATTATCTCACCAGTGATATCCCTCTCAAAGAGGCTGTGTTCAAGACCAGTGTTCCGAACCTTTATTTGATGCCCTCCGGTCCTCAACCGATGGACCCGTCAGGCGTGCTGGGTTCCTACCGCATGGAGCAGTTGCTCTCTGAAACTGCACGTCGTTTTGACGTGGTGTTGTTTGACTCTCCGCCCGTTCTCGGTGTTAGCGACGCCTCGCTTCTTGTAAGCAAGATGGATGCCTGCTTAATCGTGCTTCAGCCTCGTAAGATGCCCCTCAAGGCGTTGCTGCGTACTAAGTCGATTATTAACAACGTTGGTGGCAAGATTATGGGTATTGTGATGAACAATGTTGATATCAGCTCTGATACTCAATACCAATATTATACCACATATTACTCTTACTATTCGAATGATAATTCTCGAGTAGAACCGGTGCCTGCTAAACAATCCGCATCTGCTCCGGTTGTGCCCCAGAAGAAAGCCAACAAATCTGAAACACCCTCCTCCGATCGCCGGATTTCGGCATCAAATGATGAGGATTTATATTAACATATAATCAGGAAACGCATATGAAAAATTACAATCTTTACAAATTATTAAGCGTAATACTGCTTACCGTCTTGTCTGTTCTCGTGACAGTACAAAACGCTTCGGCCGCGCCGGAGCCTACCGCTCGACGTGGTGCTCAGATTCAGGTAACCTTCCGCAACATTCCTGCAGAGGATAAACCTAACGTTGATGGTTCATACATTGTGAGCCAGGCCAACGGTTGCATTACCCTGCCGTATATCGAAGAAACTCCCATTAAAGCTGATGGTAAGACCGCAAGCCAATTGGAGCGAATGATTAAAAATGCTTATTTAGATGCAAAAATTTATAAGCATCCGATTGTCAGTGTTCAGGTTGCCAGTGTAGATGAGATTAACGATATCAATAAACGTTATGTTCAGGTCTCCGGGTTCGTCGCTCGTAAACAAAATTTGCCCTATCGTCAGGGCTTAACCTTAATTGGGGCGATTCTTGATTGCGGCGATATTACTGATTATGGTTCCCGCGAAATTCAAGTAACTCGCTACAATGCCAAAACCGGTAAGACTCATACGCAAACGTACGATTATTTCAGCGCCAGAGATCGCTCTCTTAAGTTGCAGCCTAATGATGTTATATTCGTGAAGCCTCGTGGCCCGTTCGAAGGGCGTCCCAGCGAGCTTCTTCCCTAATGCGCGGTTTTAGAATGCAGCCTCGGCTTGTTCCTCAGGCCGAGGCTTCTTTTTTCGATACACACACAAATGGCTAAAGCGAACCCCAAATTATTATTGTTGACCGTTGGCTATGGTGATGGACACAATTCTGCAGCCAAAGCCATTGCTCAGTGTGCCGTAAATCGTGGTTGGCAGGCAGAGGTAATTGACCCATGCCTGAATGCAAGCCCGCGAATCTTTGCACTAACACAGAATTTTTATAAGTTTTGTGTCGCAAGCGCCCCATGGATATGGGGAATAACCTACTACCAGACTGAAACTGCTGATTGGGCAACAAAGGCCGATGCTCCGATTTTGCGCCGAATTACCCGATATATTAAAAATTTAATAACCGATTACTGTCCCGATGTTGTATTGTGTACATATCCATTGTATGCATACATGCTTGATTATTTGCGACAACGAGCTGAAATAAACGTGCCGTATGGGGTTGTGGTGACTGATTCTCTCGAAATCAGCCGACCGTGGATGCTCTCTGATGCCGATGTATTCTACTTGCCTGATGAGTATTCTGCCCGCTTGGTGAAAGACTGTTTCGCCTTGACGGACGCAAGGGTATACAGTTCCGGCTTCCCTGTGCGTGCAGCATTTGATGGCCGAGCTGCCCTGAAGACCCCACCTCATTCCGGTGATTTTCGTATCGTCTACGGAGCTTATGCACCGACACGCAGGGTTATAGAAGATGTGCGAGGTATATGTAGCGCTTTCCCTTATGTTGAAATTACTTTGATTGCAGGTGCGCGTTGCCGATTATTTGATAGTTTGAGCAATGAAAGAGTTAAGGTGATTTCTCGTACCGACGATATGCCCTCGCTCTTTGAAAATGCTCATTTATACATAGGTAAGGCCGGGGCCGCAACCATGTACGAGGCTTATGCTATGAACTTACCTGTTATTGTTAACTATTCGCTCCCGGGGCAAGAGCAGGGTAACATTGCTTTGTTGCAAACTGACATGTGTGGTCGTTTAGTTAATACCACCCCTGATTTATTGAATCTTTTGCATTCCCTCACTGCCAATAATGCAGCCATGTGGCAGGCATGGCGCTCTGCTATGATTGCTGCCGACAGAAAGGGTGGGGCTGCCCGCATTATTGATGATGTGCAGAGACGTTTTTTATATGAATAAAAGTTCAGATAAATGGCTTCTTATAGATAACTCTAATACGAGAACCAAATTAGTATTTGCTGATTCCTCCGGTTTATGCAGTGAGGTGTACTATTTGCCTACAGCGAACTTAAGTGAGGAGCTGCTTCATGAGACCATAGAATACCGTAGTTTCTCTCGAGTTGTTGTATGTTCTGTGGTGCCATGCTGCCACAGAATTTTTTCTGCTGCTTTCCAAGAGCGTGTCCACTTCTTGACTGCTGAGTCGCCCATGGATATGGATTTTGACTACGACGGCACGTCAACATTGGGTGCAGACCGTATTGCCAATTCCCTCGCTGTCGCAGACTTATGCCGGGGCCCGGTAATTGCTATTGACGCCGGCACAGCAACAACATTTGATGTTGTGTTGCATCGAGATGAACGTTCCGTTTATCGTGGAGGGGTTATAGCCCCGGGAGTAGATGCCTTTTCTTCATATCTTCATCACAATACAGCACAGTTGCCTCTCGTTTCTGTTCCTTCTTCTTGTGAGCCCATTGGCCGCAATACCATTCAAGCCATACAAGCAGGCTCCCTTTATGGCTTTTGCGGTATGGTGCAGGGGATTTTGTCAGCCATCGAGTCCGGCCTTACCTTGCGCCCGGAGCTTGTTTTTACCGGTGGCGATGCTCCTCTCTTGCTTCGACATGGTAATTTTAATGCCGGATATGAAAAGTATCTCACTCTGTATGGCTTGTTGCATGTTGCCCGCCGACTGTAAAAGCTTTTTTTTCTTTTTTTGAAAATTAGTATTGCATTAGAGCGTTAATTGCGGTAATATAGAGCCGTCTTAAACAACAGTATAACTTATGTCTGATATCGAAACACAAGTAAAGGAAATCATCGTCGAGCAGCTCGGCGTTGACCCCGAGAAGGTAACCTCCACCGCTAAGTTCATCGACGACCTCGGTGCTGATTCTCTTGATACCGTAGAACTCGTGATGGCTTTCGAGGAGAAGTTCGGCGTTGAGGTTCCTGACGAGGACGCTGAGAAGCTTAAGTCCGTTGAGGACGTAGTAAGCTACATCAAGGCTAACCAGGCCTGATTGTGTAGGTTAACTTTTTGTGAAACAGGCGACTCCTCCATTGGGTGGGGTCGCCTTTCAGGTTAAAATAGACATGTTTGATGATTCGGCAGCAGAATACGCAATACAGAATACTAAAGTCTTGTATGTGCCGGATCGTCGCATAGATTCTTTCGGTGATACGAGGTTTAACTTCAGATTAATTACAGAACCGATGGACTCTGTGGGGCATTGTCGCATCCGCTCCGGATGGGTAGAGGCCCACAAACCGCGCATATTGCGGCCTGCCGATTTGTGCGGGGTAGAGATGGAGGGGTTTTCTGCTGAGGCCGGGCGCTTTTTTGAATGGATGAGAGCCCGAGGGGCCTCGATACAGGCATTAGTCAAGTATGGCTTCTGCTTCAGTCGTTCAGATGTGCAAACAGAGTATCTGCATGAAGATATTCGAGAGGTTAGTGATAAGTTGGTAAAAGAGGCCATGCAGTCCGGAGATTACTATCGGGCTGTTATAGCCGGAGTGGACGATGCTTGGGAGCTTTCGTTGCTCTGTTTTATGATTGAAATGATTCAGCAATCTCATGAAATCAATATTTTTGACTTTAAGCGTCGCGGTCTTATTTAACTCGTTGATGTCGGGCGATGCCTATGCGCAAAACTATTCTCTTTGGCCTAAACGACCTCCTGAAATCGAGCAGGCTCGCAAATTAGCACATGCCGGCAAAGGTGCCGAAGCTGTTGAAATCTTGCGACCTTTTGTAACACAAGAGGGTGTTGTGGGCAGGGAAGCTCGAAAAATTACGTCTGCTGTTCAACTCCCTTTGTACTTATCACGTCGCAACCCAAAGGCTACCATATATGTTGTCAAGTCCGGCGAGGCATTGAATCGCATTGTTAATGCAACTCAATGTCCGGTTGAGCTCATCATGCTGCTCAACGGTATAGTGGACCCTTCTGCTTTGCGAGCAGGGCAGAAATTGGTAGTAGTTCAGATGGGGCTTCGTGCCGAGGTGAATCTTCGCATGCGAGAGCTTTCTGTATGGGACGATGATACTTTGGTGGCATCTTATGATATAGAATCTCACAGCCTGCCGATTGCTGATGAGAACGCTGCAACAAGTATTGAAGCTCGGGAAGGGATGATTAATGATGAGACTTTACATAAGCGTTCCACAGAATTTCTTTGCAGTCAACGCATGTTGAAACTGGCGAGTGGAGTTATTATATCTGCCTCACCCCAAGCTCAAAGCCCGTCTGTTTGTCTTAAAACAGCAGACGTTAATGAACTTGCTTTACTTTTGAACAGTGGTGCTCGGGTAGATATTATCTATACTGATGCGCGTTAAAAACTCTGCTTTGGCTTTTTGTGGTAAATACCGATGTAATTTCTAACGCGCTTTCCGGATGGCTGATAATCTCCGGATTCCCTGTCAAAAAAGGTAGTCGATGAGCCTCCGTCTAAATTGAGCGCGTATTTAATTTCAATCCCGAGGGAGCGTGGCGATGTTGATAACCACACCGCCAGCTCATGAAGGGTTAACGCCGAACTGATACCGATAATCCAGTTGCCTTGTCCATCCGTTGCAACGAATGTTCGCTTATCGCGTGCTCTGTTGTTCAGCCCGGGAACTACTTTTCTATTTTCAACCAAAAAAGGACCGGATTGTACAGCCTGCTGCATTTTGTTAAGGTCGGTACTCAAATGTTGGCGCCTCTCCAATTTGAGTTCGCCTGCTACCACATACAATACCCCTGCTGCGGTAAAACCTTGGTGCGATAGCGGGGATATGAGCGTGCCATTCGATATTAACAACCCCATGGGGCTGTTGTGAGCATCATCGGCATAAAAACCTCCGTTTACGCCGGCTACGCAGAAGTTTTTTTGCAGTGCTGAATTGAGATTGCCATATCGAGGCGTGTTGTCGCCTTCGTCAATGATCATTATGCTACTATTACTTGCATGAAAGCCGTAGGCTATGATGCTGTCTTTTGTGTTGAAAAAAGACAATAAGTCAAGAGGCGCTCGGTTGGTCTCTCTCTCTGCATGAACTCTTGCTGCCGAGGCTTGTCCGCACCAAAATAGTATCATCAAAATATGCAAGTAGTACTTCATTATCTGCATTGTAGCATTCTCATCCCTTGAAACGGATTCCAATGTGTGTCATGTTAAGCCGAAAATACTTTGCATAGTGTTAAGCCGTGAAAAAAAACTTTTCATTGCTTGCAGGATTTGATAGAATACCCTCGCGCCGGGGTAAAATTCACCGGCTCATCGTTAATTACACATTTAACATATACACGAATATGAGCAATCCACATCCTGCAGAACAACACTCTACCGCTATTAAAATGAACGGGGCTGAGGCCCTTGTACAGAGCCTAGTGAGAGAGGGCGTGGAGGTTGTATTTGCTTATCCCGGTGGTGCCAGCATGCCCATGCACCAGGCTCTTAGTCACGAGCCTTCTATTCGCACTATTCTTCCTCGTCATGAGCAAGGAGGTGCTTTTGCTGCCGAAGGGTACGGCCGTGTTACCGGTAAGGTCGGCGTTTGTATGTCTACATCCGGCCCCGGTGCTACGAATATGATTACTGCTATTGCCGATGCGTTTTTGGATTCCATTCCCATGGTAGCCATTACTGCTCAGGTAGGTAGCGGCCTTATTGGTAGCTCCGCTTTCCAAGAGACTGATGTATTCGGTATGACCGCTCCTATTGTTAAGCATAGCTACTTGGTAACCAAATTAGAGGATATTCCTCGTATCATCAAAGAAGCCTTTTACATTGCTCGTACCGGGCGCCCCGGCCCCGTGTTGATTGATATCCCCAAGAATTTTCAAGAGGGCGTTTTTGAGCCCGATTTCGACGCACCTATGGACTTGCCCGGTTATCAGACCGAGTTACCGATGCCGACAGATCAGCTCGATGCAGCGTTACCTCTTTTGATGGCAGCAAAGCGCCCGGCCATCTACGCCGGTGGTGGTATTGTTATCTCCGATGCTGCTGCGGAGCTCAAAGAATTTGCAGAGCGTTTGCAGATACCTGTGGCAACCACTTTGATGGGCATAGGAGTCATGCCGGAGAGTCATCCGCTCTCCGTGCGTTGGTTAGGAATGCACGGTGCCGTATATGCCAACAATACCGTCAACGAGGCTGATGTGGTTCTGGCTATCGGTACTCGATTTGACGACCGCGTAACAGGCGCCGTACGTACATTCTGTGAGCACGCTCGCATCATCCATATTGATTTTGACGCTGCAGAGCTCAATAAAAACAAGAAAGTCGATATGGCTATTCGCGCCAACGCCAAAGAAGCCTTGGCCTATTTCAATGCCAAACTTGAGTCTGCCGGTTATCCCGTGCGCGAGTACAGTGTCGATAATCGCCCCGATTGGTTCGGTATTATCGAGCAGTGGAAACGCGACTACCCCCTTTGCTACGAAAAACGTGAAAACGAGATTGCTCCGCAATCCGTTATCGAAGAGCTTTATAAGCAACTCGGTGACAAAGAGGCGATTATTTGCACCGGCGTAGGCCAGCACCAAATGTTTGCGGCTCAGTTCTACAAGTTTGAAAAACCCAGGCTCCTTTCAACCTCCGGTGGCCTTGGTTCCATGGGCTACGGTCTGCCTGCCGCCATGGGAGCACACGTGGCACGCCCCGATATCCCCATTGTCAATATCGACGGCGACGGTTCCTTCCTCATGAATGTACAAGAGCTCGGCACTATTCGTACCGAGCATATGCCCATTAAGTGCATTATCCTCGACAATCAACACTTGGGTATGGTGGTTCAGTGGGAGGACCTTAAATACGACTCTCACCGTGCTAACACCTTCTTAGCCGACCCCTCCGTCTCCTACGATCCCACGCACCATACGCCCGAGGTCCTTTACCCCAATTTCCCCGTCGTATGTGCCGGATTCGGTATTAAGTGCGAGCGTGTGGTTGAGCCTGCCGAGCTTGCCCCTGCTATCAAACGCATGCTGGAGTCAGATGAGGCCTATGTGCTCAATGTCATGGTACCCCACGATGTTCACGTCTTGCCGATGATTCCCGGTGGCATGGGATACCGCGATGTCGTCTTGGAGCGTATTGCCGGCGACGGCAAGGGCCGAAAGGCCTCCGAGTTGGGTAAAGAAATTCCCTCCGCGCTTTAACTTTTAGATATTCGCTATGGAAGGCGCCGGGTTTAAGTCGCTTATCGTATTCCTGCTGCTGGCTGTATTGGCTTTCATTGCCGGTTCTCTGGCTGCGGATAGTGCTGCTTCAGCTCTGGTGCCTTCTGTCTGTATAGCAGGTGTATTCTTGCTGCTATACTTGGGAAAAAATGCGTGGGCATTGGTGTTCATCGTTCCTTCTGTATTATCCGTACTGAATTTTGATGTTCTTCAAAAGGTGCCCGTTGGGCAGTTGATGGGTGGCGTGGTACTGGTTTACCTGCTACTGTTGGCCACAATGGGCCATATTCGTTTAAAATGGAACTCCATTTCTTATTTTGACGTCGCCCTTTTAATCTTTTATATTTACTTCTTCTATGGCTGGGTAAGAAATCCTGTAACTCTCAGACAGTTCACGTCCATAACAGACTACGGTTATGATCAACAGCTTGGTGGTACCTGTTATATATGGGGTGTTGCTTCAGTTTTTCCGATATTAGCCGTTAGTGTTTTAGAGCAAAAACTTGATAAATTGCTTTTTGTTCTCAAAATTGCCTTTTGGATAACGATACTCGTTTCTATATTCTCGGTATTTCGAAGCTATGGTGAATTGGTTTCATCAGGGGAGGAAAAAACCGGATTCGGTGAATCTCGCGTTGGTGTTTTCTATGTTGTAGGCAGAAATATTATCACATTTCTCTTGTGCCAGAGCTCTTTCTTTGGTGTTTTGTTATCGCCGTGGAAACTAGCTATAGCTCTTGTTGCCTGTGCCGGTATTATGTGGTCCGGATTCCGTTTGCAATTGTTGTTGCTTGCATGCAATGTTATATGGGTAGCGTACTTTACTCGTCAATTACTTTGGTTATTTCTTCTTTTATTGTTTTCGTGGGGGGCCGTAGTTTATCTCTCATATCAAGTGGATTTTGATGAATTACCCCCGACTGTTAGGCGCGTTGCGACGATGATACCCGGGGTAAAAGTTAACAAGAATAAGGTAGGTGATGCCTATGGTTCAATTGATTGGCGTCTTAAAATGTGGGCTTTGGCTGCAGATCCTTCATCCGGCTATATTAAGGATTATACCTGGGGCGATGGGTTTGCGTATTCCTTATATCGAGAACGTATACGTGTAACTGCTGATGCTTTCGGCTTGATTGACCTGAAGGGAGACTATCGTTATTATGCCGCTACCGGTGGTTGGCATAGCGGTGTGATAGAAATGATACATAGAACCGGTTTTGTAGGCCTTACCCTAGTTCTTTGGCTGTGCATAGCTACACTATGTATGACATATACAGTATGTAAATACATGCCCAAGGTAAAAAATAGAACATATGGCTTGTTTTATTGTGTTTCTATTGTCTCAGGAATTGCATATACATTGGTAGAACGTGGTTATACTGAGCTTTTCAACAGTGTTCTTTTTAACGCCGCTATCACAAAAATGTTGTATTGTTCGTTAAGAAGGGAAGGATATTTTATTACTGTAAAAGGTCGAAAATATTATGTGCCATTGTTGATGCAGGAGGAAACCTCGCCCGCAGCTGCTATGCAAGAAACGAACAAAGCCCTTTCTGCAAAAATAAATGCGTAGCGAGAGCCGATTTTTATAGCGATATTTTTCAGGACCATTGGATATGAAAGAAAACTCAGGCTGGGTATCAATCATTGTACCGGTGTACAATGTTCAAGAATACATAGAAGAATGTATACGGTCCATTATTTCGCAATCCTATTCTCAAATTGAGGTTATTCTTGTTGATGATGTGGGGGCGGATGATAGTATGGCGATAGCAGGAAAAATGCTTGCCACCTCAAAACTATCATGGCAAACCATTTCGCACAAGCATAACAGAGGCCTTTCCGCTGCTCGCAACAGTGGCGTAGAAGTCGCAAGGGGGGAGTTTATCTATTTTCTGGATAGTGATGATTGGATTTCTCCTACATGTATTGAGGTCTTGGTAGAATCTGCACGTAAGTATCAATCCCAGATTGTGAGTGCTTCATTCTGCGATTACGGACTTGATGGAACTTTCTCTGAAATAATTCGTGATTGTTTGCCTTGTTCTGAGACCCCATTAGAGTTTTATGTCGATAAAAATAGTTCGGTGTTCTCCATGGCGTGCAATCGTTTAATCAGAAGAGATTTTTATGCCGCATCCGGTGTCCGTTTTTCTGAAGGTATTTATTACGAGGATGAACCATGGACTTTTGCCATTATGTCAAAGGCCACTCGCGTCAGTTTTGTAAAGGACGCTACTTACTTTTACAGAAGAAGAGTCGGCTCTATCACAGTTAATCAAAAATTAAATATGGTCAGAATCAATTCCAGGTATTATCATCTCCGGAATTGCACCGAGTTATTTCTTACAACCGACATTATCAACAAAAAAGGCGTTCGCGAATGGTTTGCTCGTATCATATGCAACTTTTTGAGTGCTCTTGTAAAATCTGACTTGAAACGAGATGATAAGACCTTCTTTTTGAATAAATTGTTTTCCGAGATTTATATTCCGACCAAAGAATTGAATCGGATGACTTTTTGCATGTATGGGCTGTTGAAGAAAATCTCTTTCCTTTTTCCGGCTAGCACATGGGTCAACGCTTTGATGTTCATACGGAACTTCAAATCCACCGTGCTTCGTAAAATAAAAAAATAATCTTTCTCAAGCCGAGAAGAAGGTACAAAGTACCTGTCGACAAGGCGGGCCGGGGCATCAATTATCTCTCCCCAGCATAGTGCGGGTTTCGTCGATGGTGCGTTTGTAGTATTCTCTGCTGGATATAATGGTGGGTTTGCCCCATTTTTCTTTACGGCTCTCAAAGTAGCCACTGGTGTCGGTAGTAGAGATACCGCTGTCGTGTGTGGCATAGATGCGGCCCGAGGCATCGTAGTTGGCACCCTCTGCAGAATAGCGGTCTGCAGCACTGTGACCGTTGTAGGCGGTGCGGGCAACACCCTTGCTTTCGCTCATAAAAGCAGGGCGCATATCAGTATTGTATTGACTATTGCCGGAGAAGCCATCAAAACGTTTGTTACCGTCAAAGCGCTCGGAAGAGCCACTGAACTCTCTGCCGGCAAAGCTGCTGGTTCCCCCTGCATTGTATGAGCCGGTTGCGTATTCTTTATCACCACGTCGAGCTGCATCAATATCTTTTTGGTAACTGCTTACCTTGTGAGAGGTGGCTTGGGGCACACCATCTTTGTTTTTTTGCTCAGTGAAGTTGGCATCAAACTCCTCTTCAAAGTAATCGTTAAGGCTGCGCTCGCGGGCTCCGTCTCTTTCTACTACCACTTTCCCGTTTTCATCGTACACGGTACGCACGCTCTCGCAAGAGCAGAACGCAGTCAACAGCAGGGCGGTGAGAGTAAGACGGTACTTCATCGTGTAACGTTATATCTGTTTGTGTTTATAGTGTATACATTGTTGCAGCGTGCGTCAAGCCGTAAATAGCAAATTCAGTCATTGGTGTCGCACTTCATGCGCCTTTATGCTTGCATATAAGCCAAATTGATGTAGAATAGCGGTGTTATGGCAGATCGCACACAGACAGACCCCGAACGTATGGAGAAGATTGTGAGCCTTTGCAAGCGCAAAGGTTTTATTTTTCAGGCAGCAGAGATATATGGCGGCTTGAATGGTTGCTGGGACTACGGCCCTCTAGGTGTGGAGCTCAAGCGTAATTTGAAAGATTACTGGTGGCGTGTGTACGTACAGGAGCGCCCCGATGTGGTGGGTATGGATGGCTCCATCCTCACGCATAACTCCGTATTGGTAGCCTCGGGTCACGTGGGTGGCTTCTCTGACCCGCTGTGCGATTGCTTGTTGAGTAAAGAGCGCTTGCGTGCTGACCAAATTCCAGCCCAAAGCGGTGTTGCATTTTGGTGGAAAGGCGCTGCTGCGAAAGATGGCTCATGGCACAGCAACAAGGAGTTCTCGATGCTGACCCTCGAGGGCAGCGAGAAAGAGGCCAAGGCAGCCCGCCGCAGTGCCCAGCAGTACTACAGCCAGATATCGGGCAAGAATATACCCTTGGCAGATATTGAGTTGGTAGAGGAAACTACCGAGACCGTAGCTGACAGCACGCGTTACAATCCCTCCAACGGTTCTTTGGTGACAGAGGCTCGCTCTTTCAACCTCATGTTCAAGACCACCATCGGTGCTACATCCGATGAGAACGACCCCGCTTCCATCGGTTGGCTGCGTCCCGAGACCGCTCAGAGCATCTTCTGCCAGTACAAAAATGTGCTGGATTCCTCCCGCATGAAGATCCCCTTCGGCATTGCCCAAATCGGCAAATCCTTCCGCAACGAGATTAACCCGCGCAACTTCACCTTCCGCTCGCGAGAGTTCGAGCAAATGGAGGTAGAATACTTCTGCCGCGCTGAAAACGGCTTTGCCCTTACCGACGAGTGGCTGGAGTTTTGCCTCAAGTTCTACGAAAATATTGGTATTGCACGTGATAAGATTCATATCTTGGACGTACCCGAAGATGAGCGCGCTTTCTACTCCAAGAAGACCTACGACTTGGAGTACGAGTTCCCCTTCGGTGTGCAGGAGCTCATGGGGATAGCCTACCGTACCGATTATGACTTGGGCCGCCACCAAGAGGGCTCCGGCAAGCCGATGGAGTACTTTGACGAAGCCTCGCGCGAGAAATTCATCCCCCACGTGGTAGAGCCCTCTGCCGGTTGCGACCGCTCCGTGCTGGCCGTTATTTGCGAGGCCTATGATGAGGAAGAGCTCGGCAAGGACGGCAAGAGCGACATCCGCACCGTCATGCGTTTCCACCCGCGCATGGCTCCCATCAAGGCTGCCATCTTCCCGCTGCTTAAAAAGAACGCAGAGCAGGTGCGAATTGCCCGCGAGATTGAGGCAGAGTTGCGCCCCTTCATGAATGTGTTCTACGATGAGAGCGGAGCCGTAGGCCGCCGTTATCGTCGCCAGGACGAGGTAGGTACCCCCTTCTGCATTACGGTAGACTTTGAGACACTGGGCGAGGAGGGCGATGTCTCCCTTAAGGATACCGTCACCATCCGTCACCGAGACTCCATGGAGCAAGAGCGTGTGGCCATCAAGGAGCTGTTGCCCTGGCTTCTTAAGCGTATTCATTGATTAATCATTCCTTGCTGCCCGCGTGGCCATAGTGCCGCGCGGGCTTTTTTCTCTTAAATGCTTATGAGCAAACAAGCGGTATCACCACGGGGAAAGAACTGTATAGCTGCCAACTTACGCAGCGGCGAAAAACTGTATTGGTGCGGTACCTGCGGTAATTTGCCGAGAGGTGCAAAATCGATGCTGCTGATACTCAATGCCACCCTTTGTGCCATAAGCGTTGTTGCAGCTTGGGTGTTATGGCGACACACCCAAAGCGTTACAGGGGGAATACTGCTGTTGCTGCCTATGTGCGCGGTAGCTTGGTGGAGCTTTTGCAAAGTTTGCGCTCGTGGTCATAAAATCTATATGCTGACCAATCACCGCGTTGCATGGCTTAATAGCGCAGCAGATGATGTGGTAAGTCTGCCTCTTACTCAAAATATGGTGCGGCGAGTCATGATGAAACCCTCCGCTGCCGGCGATATTATATTTGCCACACCTGCAGATGATGAATCTGCCGTGTTTTATAATGTGCCGAATGTGCGTGCCGTGGTGAGGTTGATTAATGACCTGTCTGCGGATAGATAATTGAAAGTATAAAGGCATATGAAATTAAGACACTAAGTTGAGATTCGTATTAAGCTCGTGCTTGACAACAAGCTGATTCCCTGTATAATCTGAAGTTGAAAGGGGATGTTTTTCATCTTTGTATAACCGTAGCTTTCGATGGCTAGAGTACCAAAGAGTGTCCGTTTGCTACTGTGTAGTAATATGGGAAATAAAAAAAGCATTGCTTATAGTTTAGAAAAATGTTATTATTCAAGCAGCTAATTAACTAAACCAATAATAAGAAATCTCCGTATATATTTAGAAATTCTATTTTATGAATGCAGATATTCTTAAAAAGCTTCAATTAAAAGAGTTGCAAATATTGAAAGAAGTGATAAAAGTTTGCAATGAGCTGGGAATACAGTATTTTGCAGCATATGGTACTGCTTTAGGGGCCGTTCGTCACAAAGGCTTTATTCCATGGGATGATGATATAGATTTAGGGATGAAACGAGAGGATTTCGACAGGTTTATACGCGAAGCCCCGGCATTGCTGCCACCTCACCTTTTTGTTCAATATCGCGATACAGATCCTGACTATAACATCTTACATGCAAAAGTTCGCGACACTAGTACTGCTTTTCTTGAACCCGGTTGGGAACATAATCGTGGCAATCAAGGGATATTTATCGATATTTTTCCGTGGGATTATCATCCGAAAAATGCAATCCGTTCCTTAATTTTTGGATTGCGGAAAAGATACTATCAAAATATTATATCAACCAAGAAGTCGGTGTCATATCACTGGAAGCAATCGGGTATAAAAAATAAGCTAAGGGCATTATTGGTACCACTGGTAAATTTATTTTACTCCGATAGGCAAAAAGCTGCACGTAAAATGGATAATATGTTGAGGAGCCTGAAACCCTCCAGCATCATTTGCGATCAAGAATTCAGAAAATTGCATTACCCTGCAGAATGGTTTGAGGGCACAATCAGCGTGCCATTCGAGGATATATCAATTAATATACCCACCGGGTGCCATGAGTATCTCAGCAAGCGCTATGGTGATTATATGAAATATCCCCCAATTGAGGATCAAGCCCCCAGACATTTTGGCGGTATCGTTGATACAGAAAAGTCATATACTTATTATGTTTCAGCAAAAAACGAGCAACAGCATGATTCTTGATAGACGCAGAAAAGTGAACTTAATTCTAATTAAATAGAAGTTCAAGCAATGAAGACGGTCATTACATACGGCACCTTTGATTTATTTCATTCCGGACACAAAAGACTTCTGGAAAGAGCAAAAAAATTAGGAGATCGATTAATAGTAGGCGTTACCAGTGATTTTTATGATCAGCAACGAGGTAAATTAAACGTATATCAAAGTTGTGCAAAACGAATAGAAAATGTAAAGCAAACAGGGCTTGCCGATCAAATTATTGTCGAAGAGGAGGAAGGACAAAAAATATCCGATATTCAGCAATATAATGTTGATATATTCGCTATTGGTTCGGATTGGTTGGGGAAGTTTGATTACCTTAAGGAGTATTGTGATGTTATATATTTGCCAAGAACGCAAGGTATATCCTCTACCGAGCTTCGATTGAAACAGAATAAAATTATTCGTATAGGTATCGTTGGAACCGGTAGAATTTCCTCCCGATTTGTCAGGGAATCAAAATATGTCAGTGGCCTTGAATTAGAGGCTGTATATGCCCGTAACATAGACAAGGCAAAAGCATTTGCTGAAACAAATGAAATACCTAAGGCATTTTCGGATTATATAGAGTTTTTAGAAAACGTAGATGCCGTATACATTGCTGTTCCCCACCATGTTCATTATGATTACTCAAGAGTAGCACTTAACAACAAAAAAAATGTTTTATGTGAAAAGCCACTCACATTGAACGCAACTCAAGCGACGGAACTTTTTGCCATAGCAAAAGCCAATAATTGTATACTTATGGAGGCTGTAAAGACGGCATATGCTCCGGCTTTCGATAGACTCGTATCTATCACAAAAAGTGGAATAATTGGGGATATTAAGGCTATAGATGCGACGTTTACAAAATTAATTACAGATAAAACATTGCGAGAATACGATTATAATCAATGCGGTGGTGCATTTTCGGAGTTGGGAACATATCCGCTTTTGATTATAGCTAAACTCTTGGGGGTAACGCCTTCTCATGTAAGTTTTCTAACAGAAATAGATAAGGAAACCGGAGTAGACGTCTTTACAAGGGCAAACTTAATATACAGAAAGGCTATATGCAGCGCAACTGTTGGAATAGGAGTTAAAAAAGAAGGTGATTTATGTATCGCCGGGACGAAAGGGTATATTTATGTGCCTGCACCTTGGTGGAAAACGGAATATTTTGAAATAAGATTCGAGGATCTAAGATTGACGAGAAAGTATTTTTTCAAGTTTGATGAAGATGGACTCCGATATGAGCTGGCTTCATTCATTCGGGCAATAAATGGAATAAATAAGAACAAATACATGCTTAATGAGCGAGATTCAGTTTTTTTTGCTCAAATAATGGAAAATTTCAAAAAAGGAACAAACGTTACCAATCTTTAGTGATTCATAAAGAAATTAGCTGTGGGTACCGCCATATATAAAGAAGCTTTTTTCTATAGGGGGCTTCTCAGAAGCGGTATTCAAATTAAAAAGCGGCATTCAGTCCCAGGCCGATGAGGAGAAGACCGGCCGTGGTTTCCAGCCATTTGGTTGGCAGGTGGTGTAAGAGGCGAGCGCTGTGAAATGCTGCCGTAGAACACATAAACGTGATGGCGCCGATGATACCTACTGCGCTTAAGAGCAGGGGTAACTCTTGAATATTGCCTCCAATATTGCCCAGAGCCATGCCCGTACCCACGGCAAAGGCGTCTATAGCGGTAGCTATGCCTACAACCATGAGCGCCAAGAAGCTCAATGGTGAGGCATTATCGTTGGCTTCTTCGTTTTCGTTGAGCCAAGCTTCGTAAATGATGTAGCCGCCCAGTAGCATAAAAACAGTCAGCACCAAAAACGGGGCGGCACCTTCTACGTAAGTCTTAAGCTCGTGCCCGAACAGGTAGCCCACCAAGGGCATGCCCGCTTGATAAAGACCTACCGTAAGTGCCAGCCAAAGGGATGATAATGTACGCTTTG
This sequence comes from Akkermansiaceae bacterium, assembly GCA_015062055.1. GTDB lineage: Bacteria > Verrucomicrobiota > Verrucomicrobiia > Verrucomicrobiales > Akkermansiaceae > Akkermansia. The sequence goes on along the minus strand of SUVK01000007.1, from coordinate 26,833 downwards.
TCCTTAAAATAAGCCCGTACGAGAATGAATATACGGTGGCATCTACGGCCAAAGCAAAGCCGATGATGAGAATCTCTACCCAATTCATGAGCCTATATCAAGAGAGCAGTAGTAAGCGCACGGGGTTATAGAGCATGGCGTGCAGGTTAGCTGCTACCCCGTTGGCCTCTGCCTCGGGGATGGAGGTGTGCACGTAGAATGTGTACGAAAGGATGTAGTCTGCCATGCCCGCTGCGCCTGCTCGTACTCTTTCTTTGGGGGTGTTGCCACGGTCTACAAATGCAAAGAGCGGGCGGCAGCCGGGTTCTACGTGTTCTGCTACGCAGGCCCTCGAGGTATGGGCATCGCACACGATAAACATCGGGTTGTAGTTGGCCGGTATCGGTGCCCCGGACGCTGCCTCTCGTGATATTTTGAAGATATTCTTTTTAGCCGCATTTGTTACGGCTGCGCGTTTCTCCCCGCTGTTTTCAAAAATAAGCACGTCTGCAGGCTCCGTGTATTGTTGCAGAGATGGGGCAGAAAGCCCGGCTTTGATGACGGCGCGTGTAATGTAATCAATGACCGAGTAGCGGTTCTCGAGCAATTTTTCGCACTGCACGGCAATCGGCAGGCTGATGTCGCCTAAGGCTGCCATGTCTACGGACATATCGTAGACGTAATAATTATCTTTTTGCGGGCGGGTGGGCAACAGGGCAAACTCTGCAATGGCGGTGCCGCTACGCTGTTTTGTCGGCGCATTTTCTTTCACATCTGCCGCCATGATGCGCCCCCCCGGGCCGGTGCCGATGAGGCCGGCTGGGTCAATTCCTTTGGCTTTGCATATTTTTGCTGCAAGAGGAGATATTTTCATATTCGGCAGGTATATTTGATATTTTTAAGTCGTAAAATACTCTCGGCGCGCAAGATTCGCGCCGAGAGCAGGGTGGGGGATAGGGGCTTATGCCTCGTAGCGAACCTCGCCGTCGATGATGGTTTTCACCACATCGTATTCGGCGTCAAGCAGAACGAGGTCGGCCGTGTAGCCCGGGGCTACTTTGCCGAGGTCGTAGAGCCCGAGGGATTGAGCTTGGTTCCAAGAGGTTGCCTTCACCAGCTCGCAGAGGGGCTTGCCGGTAAGCTCTTGTACATTCTTGAGGCCCTTGGCAAAGCGCAGGGTAGAGCCGGCGAGGTTGCCGGACTCCAAGCGAGCCACGCCGCCCTTCACAATGATGGGCAGGCCACCGAGAGACCCGGGGCCATCGGGCATCCAAGAGCATGCTAAGGAGTCCGTAATCATCATCATCTGAGAGATGTCCTTGTTGGTGAAGGTGAGCTTGAGCATGTCTTCACACAGGTGAATCTTGTCGCAGATAATCTCAATCTTCACATCCTTATCCAGCATGCCGGAGCCCACGAGCCCGATTTCGCGGTGGTGCTGCGGGCTCATTTGGTTGCAGAAGTGTGTAAGGTGCTTCAAACCGGCGGCCTTAGCCTTCTTGAAGTCGGCATAAGAGGCAGCGGAGTGCCCGGCAGAGCAGGTGATGCCGGCGGCACTGGCCTTGGCAATAAAGTCTTCGGCACCGGGCATTTCCGGAGCCATCGAAATAAGAAGAACCGGGTAAATGTTGTGCAGCATTTCTACCTCTTCATAGTCGGCCGGGCGCACGAAAGCTGGGTTTTGAGCACCGCATTGCTTGGGGTTGATGTAGGGCCCCTCCAAGTGCACGCCGGGGGTCTTGGAGCCATTGGGAGAAGCTGCGTATTCCTTCACCACCTCGCATACGTCCATCAAGGTCTTGGTGCCGAGGGTTAATGTGGTGGGCAACCATGTGGTAACACCCTCTTTCATCTTGCAGTCGGCAATGGTGCGTATACTTTCAACTTTGCAGTCGCAGGTGTCGCAGCCGCCGGCGCCGTGTGAGTGTATATCGATAAAGCCCGGCATCAGCATGTTGCCGCAGGCGTCGATGACCTTATCGGCCTCGGCGGTTTCACCGGGGGTGAGAACGGCGGCTATCTTGCAGCCGTCAATCAGGACGGAACCTCCCACGATGTCGATGCCCGGGGAGATGATGTGCGCATTGGTGATGAGCGTTTTCATGATGTTTTAAGATACCGGGGGTACTGCCCCCTCTTTCTGTGCCCTTATTCTACCTTCTCCCCCCTGCATAATCAATCAAAAATCGCCGTAATGGTGCATTTTTTTGTCACGAGGTGAGATAAAATGTAGTTTGTTTTTATGTTGGTTCTAACTCCTTGACTCGTGGGGTAAATAATGAAAAGATAAGAGAATGAAAGAATCGCCTATAACACCGTTGCATATGGAATTGGGGGCATCTATGTGCGAGACGGACGGTTGGAACATGCCCTCGGTCTATACGAATTTGGTCGACGAGCACTTGGCTGCGCGGGCATCTTGCGGTATTTTTGATGTGTCTCACCTTGCCAAGTTCAGGGTACAGGGAGAGCATGCGCTGCCGTGGTTGGAAAAGATGTTCAGTAATTCTGTGGCAGAACTGCAAAATGGGGCTGCTCATCAAACCTTGATGCTGAATGCGCAAGGTGTCATTATTGATAAGATGACCTTGGCTTGTGAATCCCCCGAGTTGTTTTATTTAGTTGGCTCTGCGGCGCAAGAGAAGACAGATGCCGGTTGGTTGCAAAATCATTTGCCCCCGCGTGGCGTATCATTGTATAACGATACGGCTGCTTGGTGTGCCATAGCCATGCAGGGGCCGGAAAGCGAAGCTGTGTTTCGCCGAGTTTTCGGGGATTTGCCATACCCGACCTTGTACGGATTTGAGCGACTGACTTACCGTGGGGAAGTGTTGTACGTGAGCCGCGCCGGCGTGTTTGATGAAGATGGGGTGGATATCTATTGCCCTGCCGCACGTGGGATTCAGTTGTTTGAGGCCTTGATGCGCAGCGGTGCCATACCCTGTGGCATGAAAACGCGGGAATGTTTGCGTATGGAGAAGGGGGTGTTGAGTACTCAAGATGCCGGGGCAGACACTCTTACCCCATCTGTTGCGGGGTTGGAGCCGCTTTGCTGTGAAGACAAAAACTACATTGGGAGCGAGGCGGTAACACAGCCTCAGCAGGCAGCGCGCCGTTTGGTGCCCATTCGTTGTGCTACGTCAGAGGGCGTGCCGGCGCGTGGGGATGTAGTGATGAATCGGCACGGGGAAGATATCGGCACCGTTACGCAGGCGTGCGAGTCTCCGGCGCTGCATTTGGGTATAGCCATGGCGTTGATAGATGCAGACTGCTCAGAATATGGTACGCCCTTGTTAATCAAATGCGCAGGTGTGGTGATACCGGCTGTGGTGTCATCCCGGCGTATGTTTTGATGCTTGTTACTAACGATAAAAAAGCTCGGTAAGTGATTCACTTACCGAGCTTTCATCCTCCGGCGGTTGGGGTCGAACCAACGACCTAATGATTAACAGTCATCCGCTCTGCCACTGAGCTACGCCGGATTTGCATCTTCCCGTTGTCGGGGTGCGGGGGGAGTTTATCACTTCTCGATGCCTATTGCAAGCTTTTTTTTGCAAAAAATGACATTTTTTTGAATTTTGTTGAAAAATGGGCCGATTTCAGGTAAAAAAGGGGCATGAATAATGTAACACCAAGCAGGGGAGGCCTGCGTTTTACAGTTTTCGGGATACCGACGGAGATAAATCCATTCAGCTGGCTGATTCTCGGAATATTGGGGTTGATGATGTTTAGTAGCTATCCCACACCCTTGCAACCGGCATTGATATTTGTGGTAGTCGGCATGCTTACTTTGTTAGCGCATGAATTGGGACATGCCCTTACGGCACGGGCATTTACCAAGGTTACACCCATGATCATTATTGCTAATTTAGGTGGCGTTACTTATACCCCGGTACGCATGCCTACGCGTGCAAAACATTTTTTGATGGTGCTGGCAGGGCCCATGGCCGGCTTTGCCTTGGGGGGACTTATTGCCGTCATTATGGGGGTGCAAATCGGCAGTATCAGCTCAGCCCTTTTGTGTTATATGATAGACCCCCTGCAATTTATACCCGGTATAGAGTTGCCCGATGCTGCAGCATGGGCCGTATATAGGGCAATAGAGAGTGGCGCCCTTGGCCATTTCGGGTTTTTGTTCTATAGCATCAGCTTCATGATATGTTTTTGGTGGACCGTGTTTAACCTGCTGCCGATTATCCCGATGGACGGCGGGCAGTTGCTGCTGACAGCCTCGAACAACCCCAGATTAACGGGAGGAATCGGCCTGGCGCTGAGTGCCTTAGTGGGTATATGGTTCTTAACCGGGGGCAGCGTATTCATGGCCTTGATGATGGGGTATTTCGCTTGGATTAACTGGCAAATCCTCAAATAAAAGACTCAAGGTGTAAGCCACACTCGGATTTTACTTGCTTTCTAATACAGAATATAGTTTAATAAACCGCATGAAAATAATTGCAATTACAGTAGTTGGGGCTCTGGCAGCCGTCATGTTAAGTGCATGTGGGGGCGATTGCCCGTGTAACTCATATAAAAGAGATTACTTGAGGGACGTACCCACCACATCATCTCAGTCTTTCGATTAATCTATGTCGTTTGAGATACGAGAGAAGCCGGAGATGGTGGAGCGTGCCCTGCTTGTCGGGCTGGGCATGCCGGGGGATTCCCGCCGAGAGCGCACCGCCTTGCTGGCCGAGTTGGAAGATCTTGTGAGCAATCTCGGTATCGGGATTGTGGGCTCCGTGTTGGAGTTTACTCGTGAAATTCAGGCCAAGTACTTGTGTGGTATCGGCAAGGCCGAAGAAATTCGGGCTAAGGTGCAAGAGCTGAATGCAGATTGCCTGATTTTTGACAATCTGCTATCACCGGGGCAGCAGCGAGAGTGGGAAAAGCTCACCAATGTAACGGTAATCGACCGCGAAGAGGTGATTCTGGATATCTTTGCCAAGCGAGCCCGCACCCGCGAGGCGGTTATGCAGGTAGATTTGGCGCGCATGCAATATGCCTTGCCCCGCATGGCCGGTATGTGGAAACACCTCGACCGCCAACGCGGTGGCTCCGGTGGCGGTAAAGGTGGCGGCGCTGCAGCTCGCGGTGAGGGCGAAAAGCAAATCGAGGTAGACCGCCGCTTGGCTCGCGAGCGCATCGAGTCCATTCGCGAAGAACTCGAAGTCGTGCGCCGCCAGCGTGGTACCCGGCGCAAAGAGCGCAATCGTCAAGGCATACCCTCTGCTGCCATTGTTGGCTATACCAACGCCGGTAAATCCTCGCTGCTCAATTTGGTAACAGGAGCCGGTGTGTTGGCTCAAAATATTCTTTTTGCTACGCTCGATACCACAAGCCGCAAAATCGAATTGCCCGATGGCCAGCCCTTGGTGCTCACCGATACCGTCGGCTTTATCCGCAACCTGCCGCATCGTTTGGTAGAGGCCTTTAAATCTACCCTCGAAGAAGCAACGCTTGCCGATTTCCTCATTCAGGTGGTAGACGCCGCAGACCGCGAGGCGTTGCGTCATTACGAGACCACCTGCGAGGTACTGGCCGAGCTCGGCGCCGGCGATAAACCCATGGTTGTGGTGTGGAACAAAACCGACCTTATCCCCGAAGACAGCCGAGAAGAATTACTCGCGGCACTATCTGCCAAAGTGCAATGCCCCTGCATAGCTTTCAGCGTGAAACAAGAGCAGGGGGTAGATGCCCTGCTGGCAGCCTGTGTAGAAATGCTCTCTCACCGTGTCTCTAAAGAACGCTATCGCATCCCTCTGGCAGAAAGCCGCATTATTGCCATTATGCACCGTGACGGCAAGGTGCTTTCTACCGAATACGAGGATAACGATGCCATTGTAGAGGCTATTCTTCCCCATGAGTTTGCCGCCCGTTTGGAACCCTACAAAATCTGACGACCAATGAAAAAATTACTACTTCCGATTTTGTTGACTGCTTTGTTACCCACGGCCTGTCAAATGACGGCAGAGGATTATTATCGCATGGGGGACGAGCTGGATGAAGCCGCCAAAAATAAAAAGGTGGACTATAGTTTTGAGGCCTTTGTCTCAAGCCCCGGTTACCGCTCTTCTCGCGATTACTGGCGAGGCCCTGCCATAGAGCGCACAGACCCCGCCGACTCTCATGTGGAGATTCTGCTCAAAGAGCAACGAGGCCGCCTTTATATCAACGGCGAAATTGCGATGGATTTTCCCGTGTGCACCGGGCGTGTAGGCGGCAGCGAAACCCCACGCGGCACGTTTCGCATCACCGAGAAAAAAGAAGAGCATCGCTCCTCTCTGTACGGTTGCTTTGTGGATGCCGACGATAATTTGGTTAAGACCAATGTTACCTCATCCGAAAAGCCGCCTGCAGGTGCCGTTTTCAAGGGAACGAAGATGGATTATTGGATGCGCTTTAACGGTGCTATCGGTATACACGTGGGCAACAGAATCGAGCGCGACAGCTTATCTCACGGCTGTGTACGCTTGCCTGTAGAACCGGCCGAGATTTTGTTCTCCAAGCTCGACGTCGGCTCCAAAGTTATTGTTAAATAACTGTTTGTTCGTATGATAACACGTTTGCATTCAGCCGCCGTTAACGGCATAGACGGCTACGGCGTACAGGTGGAGGTAGATGTAGTGCCCGTTAAAGATGTGGGCCGCTACTATATTGTAGGCTTGCCTGATGCCGCTGTGAGAGAGAGCGTGCAGCGTGTTACCACTGCTCTTAAAAACAGCCATTTTTATTGCCCCGGTGAGTTGCAGGTTACGGTAAACCTTGCACCGGCCGATGTAAAAAAACAAGGCCCGGGGTTCGATTTGCCCATAGCCATCGGCCTCGAAATCAATATCCAAGGCTCCGTAGAGGGTATACCCTACGATTATAAACGCCGAGTGCCCCTCCATTTGGAGGATTGGTGCATGGTGGGTGAGTTGGCTTTAGATGGTATGGTGCGCGGGGTGCGGGGCATTTTGCCACAGGCGGTGGCTGCTCGAGATGCCGGGCGTAAGTACCTGATGGTGTCACCGGATAATGCTGCCGAGGCTGCTGTAGTAGAGGGTATTGATGTGTATGCGGTAGAGACCCTTGCCGATGCGTGGGCTGTACTGCTGGAGCGCGAGAAGTTTACACCGGTATGCCCGCAACTCTTTGATGAGGTTGAGGTGAATGGCCCTGATTTTTCGGAGGTAAAAGGGCAGCCGTATGCTCGCCGCGCTATGGAAATTGCTGCGGCCGGTGGTCACAACCTTTTGATGAGCGGTAGCCCGGGTAGCGGCAAGAGCATGCTTTCCTCGCGCTTGCCTTCCATCTTACCTCCCCTCACTCACGAGGAAGCCCTCGTTACCGGAAAAATCCATTCTGTGTGCGGTTTGTTGCCGCGCGGGGGCGGACTGCTCAAAAATCGACCGTTCCGTGCGCCTCACCACACCATATCAGATGTAGGCCTCATGGGGGGCGGCTCCAATATCACCCCGGGAGAAATATCGTTGGCGCACAATGGCGTGCTTTTCTTGGATGAATTGCCCGAGTTTAACCGCCGCACTCTCGAGACCCTGCGTCAGCCACTCGAAAGCGGAGTGGTGACGATTTCTCGCGCCTCGGGTAGTTTTGATTTTCCTTGCTCTTTCATGCTGGTGGCAGCCATGAACCCATGCCCGTGTGGTTATTTGGGCGACCCGCGGCGTAGTTGTAAATGCAGCTATGCAGAGATTACTCGCTACCGTCGTAAAATTTCCGGCCCCTTATTGGACCGTTTCGACATGATTATCGAGGTGCCGCCCGTAGACCCGGCCTCGCTCTTGCAAAAGCCCGACGGCGAGCCGAGCGCTGTCATAAGAGCCCGCGTGTTGGCTGCCCGCGCCTTGCAGCAAAAACGCTATGCGGGCACCGGCATTACCTGCAATGCCCGCCTCTCGGGGCGCATGTTGCGGCAATATTGCCCGCTGAGCCCCACGCAGCAAGATATGCTATTGGCGGCGGTAGAGCAATTTTCGCTGTCCGCCCGTGCGTTCGACCGTATTTTACGCGTAGCCCGCACCATTGCCGACTTAGCCGGGCATGCTCGCCCCACCGATGACGATTTGTTTGAGGCCATACAGTTCCGCCAGTTCGAGTGTAAACTTCGGGATTAAAACGGAGCCTGCGGCTCCGTTCCCTCTGCGAGCGACAGTGAGCTCTTCTCTACGGCATAGCCGTTCTTCATTATCCGTCGCCGGACGGATTCTTCACTGCGGCGTCAGCCGCTCTTCACTACGAGCGATAGCGAGTATTATAAAACCTTGAATCCTCAATAAAAAATGCTATCATGGAAACATGAAAAGCACGTTAGAAGAAATGAGCCTTGAGTTTTCTGTTCAAGTCATCAAACTCTGTGATTCCATTCATAATCGCGCTCATATCAAAAACCAGATGCTGCGTTCTGCGTGCAGTATCGGGGCTAACATACGAGAAGCCCAATATGGATACAGTAAAGCAGATTTCATCTGTAAACTTCAAATTGCCCTCAAAGAATGCCACGAAACCTTCTATTGGCTTGAATTATTGGTAAGAACCGAAACCGTTAAAGAAGACGAAGCAAAGTCCATAGAAAAAATGTGCAGCAAAATCAGGTTTCTACTAATAAGGTCTCTTAATACTGCAAAACAAAGAGAGATGAAATAATACTCGCTATCGCTCGTAGTGAAGAATCCGTCTATCGACGGATAGTGAAGAGCGGCTGCGCCGCAGAGAAGAAATCGCTATCGCGCTCAGAGAAGAACGGAGCCTGGCGGCTCCGTAGATTCAGAGGGAAGATAAAATAGACTGCAACTCTGCCATAGACCCCACACGAGAGAGCAGGGGGCGCAAGGGCTTGGTGCCCGGTATCCCCTTGGCATAGGCCAACAATCGTGCGCGCATGGCTCGCATGGTAACAAGCTCATCCCCATAGTGCCCGCTCTCTATCGCCATGCGTGTGTGGCGCAACATAAACTCTATGCGCTCTTGTGGGGTCGGCTCATCCATTATTTCGCCCGTTGTCAAATAATGCCGGGCTCGTGCAAAAAGCCAAGGGGCATTCATGGCGGCGCGGCCAATCATCACACCCGATACGGCGGTGTTTTCGCGCACACGTTTTACGTCTTGCGGGGTGCAGATGTCGCCGTTGCCCACCACGGGAATACGCACAGCCCGGGCGCATTCATCTATTATTTCCCAATTGGCATGTCCGCCGTATTGTTGAGAGCGTGTGCGGCCATGTATGGCGATGCTTTGCACCCCGGCATCTTGCAAGCGTTGGCATGCCTCTAAGGCACATATGTGGTCGGCATCCCACCCAATGCGTATTTTGGTGGTCACGGGGCAGTCGTCGCTCAACTCTTTTACCACGGCAGCTGCTATATTTTGCAACAGCGGCAGGTCTTTCAGCAAAGAAGACCCACCATTCTTCCCCACAACCTTCGGTACCGGGCAACCGGCGTTGATATCCAGAAAATCCGGCTGCATGGCATCTACTATAATGCGGGCTGCTGCTGCTGCGTGCTCCGGTACCGAGCCGAATATCTGTATGCCCAACGGCCGGTGCTCTTGCTCAAACTCCACATAGCGACGGTTGCGGTGCCAGGCCTGCAACACCCCCTCGGCAGATACAAACTCCGTTACCATGACATCTGCCCCCGCTTCCTTGCACAAGGTGCGGAATATCGGGTCTGTCACCCCCGCCATGGGGGCCAGATACAAGGGAAAATTGTCATCGAACCACGGTAAGCTCATGCGCCGAATGTTAGCATACCTTGCCCCTTAGTGCAAGCTTGATGAATGGTTATTTTTCGCAAAAATCGCGATTAAACTTGCTTCATCCCTGTGTGTGTGCTACCCTTTGCCCCACTAACTCATCAGGGTATTATGCTACAGAACGAATACATTAGTATCGATATTCGCACGGCGGGGCGCTCGTTTGCAGGCGTAACCGTGCAAGATAAAGTGAATGGCCGTAGTTACGACTTGGGACGCGAGATTTTTAACATTCAGTTGCAAGAGGCCAAAACAGATGAAGCTTGCTCCAAAAAAGAATACACAGATGTATGCCTCCCGCTCAGCGCACTCGATTTAATGTGTGGCGGCGTGTGCTACTCTACCGTGCCCGCCGACCCTGCTGCTCGTCGTTTGGCAGACCGCCGCGCAGCGCAGCGTGCAAGTGTTGCCTTTGCCGTAACCACAGATGGCTATAAGCTGGAGTGGTGGGCCGAGCTTCGTGACGGGCAACCCTACTTCCGTGTGGGACTGGATATAACCCCCATGCAATTTGCCATGCCTGCCCGCAAAATAACACTGCTCAACGTGGTAGCCCCCGAGGCCCGTGTGGAGGGCTTGGTAAAAGGCGCCCCCGTGGTAGCAGCCGGTAACCGCCTGTTTGCCGGTGTTGAGAGCCCTCTGAGCAAGGGCGAAGTGACCTCAGATGGCTTCTCTTGCTTTGTGGAGCGCACAACCCATTTACCCGCCCGTACCACCTGCCGCGTTTCGGCTGTGATGGGCTTTTGCACCCCCGGGCAGCTGCGCCGCACCTTCCAACTGTCCTATCTCAACGAGGAGCGCGCCCGCCCATACTCCCCGCTCTTCAATTACAACACTTGGTACGATATAGGCTACTTCACCCCTTACTCCGAAAAAGACGTGCTCGACACCGTACGCATCTTCGGGGAAGAGTTGGTGGTAAAACGCGGCGCTGTCATGGATTCTTTCTTGCTGGATGACGGTTGGGACAACACCGAGACTCTGTGGCAGTTTCACGATGGGTTGCCTAACGAATTCCGCGAAATCCGTAATCTCATGGAGAGTTACGGCTCTGCCCCCGGCGTATGGTTCTCGCCCTGGGGGGGGTATGGTCGGCCCAAGCTCAACCGCTTGGCTGCTGCCGGCGATACATACGAGACTAACGAGCGCGGTTTTGCCCTCTCCGGCCCCAAATACTACGAGCTTTTCCGCGAGATGTGTCTGCACATGATTCGCGAGAACGGCGTCAACCATTTCAAGCTCGACGGCTGCAGCGGCATGGCAGAGCCCGCCCCCGGCTCGCGTTTCGGCTCCGACTTTGAGGCGGCTATCTCACTTATTGATGAATTGCGTGCCGAAAAACCCGACATCTACATCAACCTTACCACCGGCACTTGGGCAAGCCCCTTCTGGTTCGGCATTGCAGACTCCGTGTGGCGTGGTAACTGGGACCACGATTTCTGCGGGGTCGGTACTGCCCGCCAGCAGTGGATTACCTTCCGCGACGCGATGATTTACGCTCACAATGTCAAAATCTCCCCGCTTTGCCCCATCAACTCCCTCATGACGCATGGCGTCATTTACAACAAAGGAGCCCGTGGGCTTATGACCACAGAAAACAATGACTTGGCAGATGAAATCTGGAGCGGCTTGGGCCTCGGTACTCAAATGCAAGAGGTCTACATCACCCCCTCCATGCTGCAGGCTCATGAGTGGGATACCTTGGCAGCCGCTGCAAAATGGACCCGCGCCAACGCCGCCACCCTGGTAGATAGCCACTGGGTGGGGGGCGACCCCGCCGCTCTCGAGGCCTACGGCTTCGCCTCGTGGAGCCCCGCTAAAGGAATTCTCGTGTTGCGCAACCCGTCTGATTGCGAGCAAACCTTCTCGTTTGACCCCGCCGCCGTGTTCGAGCTCCCCCTCGGTGCCCCGCTGCGCTACACGCTCGCCTCGCCCAAGGGCGACACCCTACCGGCCGAGGTATCTGCCGGTACAGCCACCTCCCTGTGCATCAAACCCTTCGGTGTGCTTGTCATTGAGGCTATCCCCGTGGTGTGATAGCGGCCGCTTTCCCCCTATTTGCCCGCGTCGAGCTTCCCCTTCGGCGCGGGCTTTTAATTATCATTGGGTTCTGGCGGGGGAGGTGGTACCTCTTGTTGCTGTTGATGGTCGAAACACAAGAATAATACCAAAGCCGTGTTGCCGACAGCCATGGTAGGTAAATCTATGCAAACAGCCGTTACTGCCGCTATAGGATAGGCGTACAAGGCGTGCCAATCCGTGTGAACCTCCGCTCCTCGTGCATATAACTCTTTGCTCGTTATGGGCCGACATTGCACTGTTACGGGAGTTGCTTCTCGAGGCAATTCCTCTAAAAAAACGGCGTCTCGGCTCGGGATGCCCTCGGCCTCATACTTGCCGGTATATGCGTTCTTGTATACTCTTGCTTTTCTCCAACCTCGTTGTGCGTCTGCATCGCGTATCAGTACTTTATCACTTCCGGCCCCACCCAAAAATGTCAAGCCCACCTGCGGTATCCAATAGCGGGTGCGGCATCGTGTCCGCACACAGGGCTCGTAATAATCATGGCCCACGCGCATAAAGGTAACATCTACGTAATGGCTTTCGTCTTGCTTCTTTTGAGGTGTGTCGGTGATAAAGTCATATTTTTGTTGACTGATAGTTACCTCTTGCCATTCTCCCCATGCTTTTGCTGCCAGATAATTTTGACTATAACAGGAGCAAAGCGCTGTGCTGGCTATGACGGCTGTTGTGAGAAGCTTTATCATGTGTGCATTGTAACATAAAAAAAATCAATGTCTAGCAAAAAACGCAGGTGTAAAAACCGAAGATGAGCCGTAAAAGAAAACGCACTCGGCCATCCGGTGCCGAGTGCGTTTGCCTGTGCGTAATTTTGATGCTTTTCCTCGTATCAGAGGGAGCTGCCTTTACCGCGTTTTACCTTGGCTTGGTTGTAAAGCTCCATGGCTGAGGGCAATACCTCTTTCATCGCCTCAATGCGGTCTTCATCACGCGGGTGCGTGCTCATGAGCCCGCTCAAGGCACTAGAAGAACCGGAAGACCCCTCTGAGAAACGCCCCCAGAACTCAATGGCTGCATTCGGATCGTAGCCGGCCTTGGCCATCAGCATCATACCAATCTTGTCAGCCTCATACTCATTGCTGCGGCTGAAAGGCTTCATGACACCCAAATCGGCGGCAAGGTCATACAGTTGCTTGGTTGTTGCATCATTATCCGTGGCAGCAGCAAGTGTAGCTGCACCCAAGGTTTTGATGTACCCCCATGATACGCGTTCGCCACCATGGCGGGCGTATACGTGGGCAATCTCGTGTGCTACGACGAAAGCCAGCTCGGCCTCGTTGTGCATCAAATCCATCAATCCACTGTATACAGCCACTTTACCACCGGGCAGGGCAAAGGCATTCTGCTCCCGGCTCTGGAATACTTGGAAATCCCACTTGTAATTTGTGTTCAAACCGCTCGAGTTTACTATAGCCGTGCCACAACGTGAAAGCGCGGCATTGTACGTGCCGTTAGATGATACGCTGTATTGGCTCTTGTATTGAGAAAATGCCGTCAGCCCCATCTCGGCTTCCTCTGCCTCCGACGTTAGCATCAACTGCGTGCGGTCCGTAAATGGTACCGTGCGGCATCCCGTAAATGTTGCAGCCATGGCAAGAGCCGCAACGATACATTTTGTAAGCGTTTTCATATGTATGCGAAATGTTATTTTTTTTGAGTTGTTATGCAGCTCTACTCTAATGACAAATCCTCACATTGTCAAGTTTTTTGTGCGAGCCCGTGTCAAATGAGCAAATTGTAGCAAGAGGTGCAACAATTAAAAAAGCGTCATGATACAAAACGAGGCGTTTTGATACCTAACAAATGAGAAAAAACGAAAGCCGTAAGTCATTAAAACTTACGGCCTTTATGGGCTACGCAGTACAAGATTCGAACTTGTGACCCCATCCGTGTGAATCGCGCCACGGGATGGCGGTTTTAGACGAGTGTAAGTGATTGTATATGCTGGTGTTGTAGATTTTGATTTTGCCTGTCAAGCTTTTTTTTTCTGGTGTGTGTAACAATCGGTGCAGCAAATTTATTGTCTTGCTCGGTTTTTTGTGTTTTTGGGGTTTATTTCGTTTTATTGGGGAGTAGTAAAAGCGTGCATTTTTTTTTATATGCTGCGTGGCGGATGTAATGAAACTAAAGAGGTGGGCATGGCTGGCCGGAGGGGAGGGGGAGAGGATTCTTTTTACTGAAAAAGCAAGGTGTCTTTAACGAGCTTGGGCAAGTTGGGTGGTGAAGTTATACGAAACGCGGATTTACGAAACGGCGGTGAAGCGAAAATGGGGGTAGAGTGGCCACAGAGTGCGATCTGGCGATAGAAATGGGAGAAAATAGCGGTTGCGTGCTGAAAATGGGCGTGAAAAATGCGGCACGGGGCACGGGGGCGGGGTTAAGGGGATATGCGGCGCGATGTGGGGAAAGGGGAAAGGGAAACGGCAGCCCACGGAAAGCGAAAAAGGGGGAAATGTCACGAAAAAGCACTGAGGAAAGTATACTTGTGAAGGAGTTAGCGGTGGCTGAGGGCAAGACCGTGCAGTGGGCGCGTGCTCAGCGGCGAAAAAATACAGACGTGTGGTGCCGGTTTGTCGAAAATAAGGGAAAAAGCGCTGCGCCGGTGCCGCCGGAGCCCGGCGAGGTGGGCGAGGATGAGCTAGACCGCGCCCGCTGGATGACCGCGGTGGCGTTCGCTGCCCTTACCCGCGCCGAAAAATCCGCCCGCTACTACGAGCGCGATCCCGGTATGTGCGTCACGTCCGCCCGCGCATTGCGTGAAGCCCGTCGTATGTATGAAGAAGCCCAAAAGCACCAAAAGCGCCTGGAGATTGAAGCCTTGCAGTATATCCCCGTCACCAAGGTGCGCGATATCCGCGCCACCATGAGCCGCCTCTCGGAGGTGGTCCAGCAGTTCCGCGTGCGCATTGCCGGGCGCATGCCTCAAGAGATGCGCGCCGACTTCTACGCCGCCTTCGATGAAGCCAAAGGTGGCTGGAATGACGGCATCCGCGCCGTTGACGTCTACATAGAAAACCTCCTGCCATGCTAGAATCTCTCCTCCTGCGCGACCGCGAGCGCGCCTCCGTTTGGTGCGAGAATAACCTCATCTTCCCGCGTGAGACCTCGCCCAATAACCCCGGCCCGCTCTCCTTTGCCCGCCAGCCCTACCTGCGCGAGATCATCGACTGCGCCCTCGACCCCACCGTGGAGAACGTCTACGTTGCCGGTGGTTCGCAAATCGGCAAAACCGCCCTGCTCATCTGCATATTGGCCACCTTCATGGAGCTTGAACCATCGGACGGTATCTGGGCCATGGTCAACCAAGACCAAGTGCGAGACTTCTCCGAGCGCCGCGTCATGGAGTTCATCAAGGCTAACCCTTGCCTGCGCCGCCACCTCCTCGCCTACGATCCGAGCGCGTTCAAGCCCATGAATTACCGCCTCGATAATATGAATGTGAAGTTTGTGGGCGTAGGCTCACCCGCCAACCTCGCCTCCACCTCCGTGGCGTGGGTTATCGGCGATGAAGCCGCCAAGTACCCCTGGATTCACAAAGATGAAGCCCCGCCTATCCCCCTGCTCCTCAACCGCACCAAGGCCTTCCCGCGCCGCTTCCACATCTTCACCTCCACCCCCACCACCATCGAGAATGAGTTCTGGCAAAAGTTCCTCACCTCCGATATGCGCGAATACTTCATGCCATGCCCCTACTGCGGCGGGGAGTTCGCCTTCGTGTTCAATTCGGAAAACATGAAGTGGGACAAGGGCGCGGACGGCCACACCGATATCGATGTAGCCGAGGCCACCGCCCGCTACCTCTGCCCCCATTGCAAGGGCGAGATCCGTAACGAGCAAAAGTTCGCCATGATGGAGCGTGGCCGCTGGCTCCCATCGGATGCCCTCCGCCGCGAGTACGCGGATGACCGCATCAAGCCCTCCTCCGGCACCCGCGGCTACCATATCACTTCCCTTTACTCGCCTTACCTCACCTTCGGCAACTACGTGCGCCAGTTCCTGGAGTGCCTCCAGAATCTCACCGTAGCCACAGACCTGCAAGACCTGCGCAACTCTTGGGAGGCTCTGCCCTACGAGTTCACCCGCATCACCATCAAGAGCGAAAACGTGCTCGCCCTCTGCGGCGACTACCTGCGCGGCACCCTCCCCGTGCCGGAGGACCAAATCTACTACATCTCCGTGGCATACGACCCCGGCGGCGATGAGACCCACTGGGTAGCCTGCGCCGTGTGCGAGGGCGGTGCCATGTACGTCATAGACTGGGGCACCATCCTCCAGCCCCTCACAGAGGGCCACTACGAAAACGACGGCACGGAGGATGAACCCATCTGGCGCTGGGTGGTGGATAAACCCGGTATCGCCCCGCACTTCGCCTCCCTGGAGTGGTTGGGCATGTCCCCCGGCATCGGCTTTGTGGATGCCGGTTACATGACCAAAGAAGTATACGATGAATGCCTGCGCCTGCCCGGCCAGCTCACCCCCACCAAGGGCTCCCCCTCCAAGGTGGGCACCTGGTGGACCCGCCCCGCAGGCCCCACCTGGCCGGGGTTGGAGGTGCTCTCCTACGTGGACTACATGGCCAAAATGTCCCTCTACTCGGAGACCATTGCCAAACAACGCGCCCCCAAGCTGGTGCTGCCGCGGGCAGAGGATGTGGACTCCGACCTCGTGCGCGGGCTCTCCGGCCAAAAGCTCGTCAACCGCAACGGTCGCCAACAGTGGAAGAAGGTGGAGGATGACCACTTCGGAGACTGCATCAAGCTCCAGCGTGTCGGCTGGTGGTGCCTCGGCCGCCGCTTTGAGGACCCCGCCGCCCTGCCCGATGCCCGCGAGGGACAAGAGCCCGATGGCTACTCCGGCTATGGCGGGCAAGCCGCCCCTGTCACGCTCTGAGCATCCCTCACCACGCGATAAGAAAGTGATATGACGATAACGGCACAAATGATACGCGCGTATGCCACACGGTACACCCGTGAGGAACTGGTAGTGCTGCGTGATAAAGCGATGGATGCCCTCAATACAGGCTCCGTCATCACGCAGGTGGCCACCGGTAGCGGCACCTCCTACACCCGCACCATCACCCTGCGGGCAGAGGATGCCCTGGCACTCTACCAAGGCGCGCTGGACCTGTTGGACGGCACCGACACCGCCGCCGACTACACGCAGGTGGAACACTTCACACAGAGAGGGGGTATTTGCTGATGGCTCGCAAAAAACGCTACAAGGCTAAGGCTCAGCGCCAAGCCGTGCAGGTGGCCGCCCCTCAAATGAATTGGGGGCTGGATGCCGCCCGCTATGATGAGGCTTGGCCCGTCAACTACTGGCAGACCCTGCGCCCTAATGATGAGGTGAACATGGGGGACCTGCGCACCATCTGGCAGCGGGCTCGCATGCTGTTCCATAACAATGACTCCGTGCGCTCACTCGTGCTCAACATGGTGCAGCTCACCGGGGTGCAGAATCCTCTCCCCATAACGGAGGATGAAGAATGGAATCAGCTCGCCCTCGACTACTTCCTCACCCGCACCCGCGAGGCGGACCTGTTTGACGCCGCCGGGGCCGTCAATTTCTGGCAGGCACAGGCCTATGCAGAGCAACGCGCTATTGTGGATGGTGATGTGCTCATGGTGGCCACCTACGCGCCGGATGGCGGTGCAGCCTTCGCTTTTGTGGAGGCCCCGCGCATTGCCGGCGGCTCGGTGAACGGGGTGGATGTAGACCCCTTCGGTCGCGCCGTCGCCTACCATGTGATGGGTGAGGATGGTGTGGAGCGTGCCCTGCCGGCTGCCGGGTGCGTGCTGTACCGTCACCACGTGTCGCCCTCCTCGGTGCGTGGCCACTCAGAGCTGGTGTCCACCCTGCGCACCGGTAACGACCTGCGCGAGATTCTCGGCTACAACAAGCGCGCTGTCAAGCTCTCCTCCTCCTTCGGGCTGGTGATGACTAAAAGCAAGGATGACACCGCCCCGCAGTTCGGCTCCGCCGTGGGTCCCGGTGCCCGCAAGGGTGCCGCTCCTGCTGCGGCAGAGCCCGCCGCCCCGCGTACCCTCACCGGTACCGGGCTGGAGATTACCGCCTTGCCGCCCGGGCGTGAGCTCAAGACCATTACCGATGGCCGCCCCTCCCCGCAGGTGATGGAGTTCGTGAAGTACCTCACGGAGTCCTCCGGCGGGTCGGTGGGCCTCTCCGGCGCCACGGTGTTCAACTCTGCCAAGCTGGGCAGTGCTGCCGTGCGTTTCGAGCTGGATAAGTTCAAGCTCTGGGTGCAGCCCCGCTTGCAGGACCGCGAGCGCCTGCTGGATCGCATCTGGCGCCACACCATTGCCTGCGGTATCGCGGCGGGGCACCTGCGCCCCTGTAAGGATGCCCGCTGGCACCGCGTGCGCTGGATCCCCGGGCGGGATCTCACCATAGACCGCGGGCGCGAGGCCGCCTCCACCATCAACCTCATCAGAGAGAATCTGGCCGATCAGGATGCGTGGTGCCTCTCTACCTCCGGCCGTACCTACAAGCAGCTGGTGCGGCGCAAGGCGGAGAATATCGCCTACACTAAGGCTGTGGCGGCAGAGTTCGGCCTCTCCTATGCAGAGCTGCATGAGGGTGTGGTGGGTGCTGCCCCCGCAGAGCCCGCACCGCAAGAAAATGAGGATATTTTAACCCAAGAAAATCAACACAATGAGCAAGAATAAAAATAAACCGTTCGCCGCCTCCCTCACCATGAGCGAGGCCGCCGCCGTCATCGATGTCACCGGTGTTATCGGCTGGGATGCCGATGCTATGGTGTTTAATGACCTGGTGGATCAAGCCAAGCAGGCGGGTGCCACCGCCCTCACCGTCCGCATCAACTCCGTGGGCGGCTATTGTTACGACGGCCTTTCCATGGGCGACAAGCTGCGCACCTGCGGCATGGCAACCCGTGGTGAGGTGTACGGCTGCGCCATGAGCATGGCCAGCTACCTCCTCCAGTGCTGTGATACCCGCGTGGCACACCGCCATGCTACGCTGATGTTCCATCAACCCTCTGCCTGCATCTGCGGCACGGTGGATGAGATGCTGCAAGAAGCCACTTACCTGGTGGGCATGCGCGACCGCATGTTTGAGCAAATGGCCTCCCGCTGCGGTAAGTCCGGTGCAGAGCTGTCAACTGAGCACATGACAACTAAATACTACACGGCCGATCAGGCTCTCGCTTACGGCTTCCTGGATGCTATCGAGGGCGAGGAGTCCGCCCCCGCAGAGCCCGCCCCGCAGGAATCCCCCGAGGATGAGCCGGAGCCCGCTGCCGCCTGCCGCGTGTTCGCTTATGAGTCCGGCATGCGCCTGGCGATGTTGGAGGATGAGGACCCCGAGGAGGACTCCGAGGAGCCCCCCGCCCCGCAGGAGGATGAACAAAAAGCCCCTCAGGAGCCCGCAGAAGCCCCCGAGGATGCTCCCGCGGAAGATGAGCCCACCGACCCCGACAAAGAGCAGGACGCCCCCAAAGAATCGCAGGAATCCCCCGCCCCGCAAACGGACCCCGCCCCCGAACCGCAAAAAGATGATGAGAACGGCGAGGAAGATGTCACTATGACGCGCTCTGAGTTGGAGGCTCTGGTGGCTCGCCGCACGGCGGAAAAAGTGGCCGCTATGGGCATCTCTGTCGGCACACTGGCCGGCACCTCTGCTACGGCTCAAGCCGGTGGCTCTCAGTACACCCGTGCAGAGCTGGACGCCATGCCCGGCATGGTGCGCCTGCGCATCCTGCGCGATAACCCCGCCCTCGCCGCGTATTATCTGAATAAATAATACTTCGTACTTCGTATTTCGTATTTCGTATTTCGTATTTCGTATTTCGTACTTCGGCATCCCTTGCCGCGCGATATATGAATAGCTGATAAAAAGCAACCTAAACCCCAAACAAAAATAATCTTATGTCTACTGTAATCAATAAGCGCGATATGGACCGCGCACGTATGGCCGAGGTACTGCCGTGCCTCGGGGAAATGAAGGACCAGGAGCTTGTGGCCCTGGGTCTTAACCCCGCCGCTGTGTCCTCTGTTAAGGAGGGGCTGGGCGGTAAAGCCGCTATGGCGGGTATCAGCGCCGGTAATACCCTCACGGGTATGCAGGTGATCGCCCAAAAGGGTATCAAGAAGTTTTACGAACTCTTGGCCCCCTTGGATGCTTTCTCTACCACCTACTCGCAGGATTTTGTGGTGCCGGGGCGCTCCGGTATACTGCCCAAGTTGGAGGTGCCGGTCTACAACGATACCGATACCGGGGAGGAGGATAACTACGGCTCCTTTGCCAACCGTACCGATGGCGGCACCGTTGCCGGGGCTGAGGTGGTGCTGCATAAGCGCGATAAGGTGATTGTGGTGACTGCCCGTGACATCCAGCAAGGTGTGGACCTTGAGCAGCGTATCGAGGCTGCCCTCTGCGCCATTGCCCGCGGTATCTGGGTGAGCGTGGCCACTCGCATGTCTATCGGCACTCAAGATGCCTCCGAGCAGGCTATTGAAGCTATCACTGTGCCTGATGCCGATGCATTTACCTTCGGTTATGCCAACCAAACGCTTTCCGAGGCAATCCAGCCGCGTGTCAATGCCATGCTGCTCAATTCCGCCTACTACGGCAAGCTTAAGCCCGCCGATAAGGACGGCCTCACGCCCTCCGACCTGGATGTGGACCTGTGCGCCAAGGTGGAGGCTACCGATAAATTTGGTACCGGTGCTGTTGGCTTGTTGGCAAACAAGCGTGGCGCCGCTGTAGGCC
The DNA here is from genome assembly GCA_015062055.1 of Akkermansiaceae bacterium. Classification (GTDB taxonomy): domain Bacteria; phylum Verrucomicrobiota; class Verrucomicrobiia; order Verrucomicrobiales; family Akkermansiaceae; genus Akkermansia. The sequence goes on along the minus strand of SUVK01000007.1, from coordinate 6,265 downwards.
TTGCTGCTCCCTACATGATGCAGGGTGCTTACGCCTCCTACGAGCAGGTGCAGCATAAGGGCTTGAATACCCCCATCGGTATCGCCACGTGGTTTGACCCCAATGAGAACTGCATCAAGATTTGGCTCGGTGCGCTCGTAGGTGTGGCCGTGACGGATGCCACCGCCATTAAGGTGCTCAAGGCGGCTGCCCCCGCTGTCGAGGAGACCGAGGCGGATGCTTGAGTTTTTTGACGCGTAAGCGTGGTCTCGTGATAGAAAATGCAGGCGGGCGGGGGTGATGCTCCCGCCCGCTTTTAATAAAAAGTTAGAGCTATGAATGAGTTTGCAGATTTTTTGGAGCAGGGGGCGGCAGAGTCCTTCAGTATGCTGGGCGAGCCGGTGAAGGTGCAGGCTTTGCCGGGCTCGGTGGTGTATGATGCCGTGGCCGTCATTTCGCCCGTTCCGGTGGCTTACCCGGTGGCGCTGGGTGGCGCCGTGCTCGATTGCACGGCTACCGCCCTGCTCTCTCGTGCCGCCTTGCCCTCCCTCCGTATCGGCTGGCGCATCTCCACCGCTTCCGGGTGGGTCTATGAGGTGCTGCGGGTAGAGTCCTCCTCGCTCGATCCGCTCTGGCATGTAGAACTCACCCGCCGCAAATAACGCCATGAAACTCACCTGCAAGATGGATATGTCCGGCATGCTCAAAAAGATTGAGCGCGCTGAAAAAGAGCTGGAAAAAGAGGCGGATAACGACCTTAAAGAATATGGCCGCGTGTTCATCGACAATATGCTCAAGGTCACGCCGCCCAACAATGGCCGCGGCAATATGGGTTTCGCCATAAAAAAACTCAAGGAGCGCATTGCCGGTGATGTCTCCGGTGATGTGGCCGATGGTGGCACCCCGTGGGTGGATGAGGATTGGCGGTGGATTACGGTGCACGGGCAGCCCAAGCTTGTGCCGGTGAGCGGTCATGGTAGCCGCTCGCCTTTCTTCAAGGTTGCCGGCCGTCTCTCCCCGGCCAAGATGGAGGCGCTCAAAAAGCAGTACAATGTCGGCCGCTACCATGTGCAGTATGTTGACTCGGACCTCGGTACCTTCATGCGCTCCGTGGGGCAGTATCGCCTCCGGGGTGGCCGTGTCAAGTACCTCTCCTGGCATGGTCCCCGCCACCTGGTCAAGGCCGCTGCTATCCGCGCAGAGGTAAAGCGCCGCCAAATGCAGGTGGGGCGTCTCGTGGCCGGGTGGTTCCCCATGGCCCGCCTCTGCAAGGCTAAGATGCCCGGTGTGCCTAAAGCTCAGCAAGGCTCCGCCGAGGGCCGCGCCGTGAAGCGTGGCTCCGGGTTGGCCAAGTTTGTCACGGCCACCAACTCCGTGCCGTATAGTCCGTTGAAAAACATCGTAAAACGTAACGAACGCCGTGTGCAGAACGGCATCAAAAAACGCGGTAAATTCCTCGCTGAGAAAAAACGCAAAAAGCTCCGTAAATTGTAAATGCTTTCCCTCGGTGCGCGATAATAGATGATGGATAACGTGCAACATAATGAATTCAGCGAGGCATTAGCGGCCCTCTTGTGCCCGGCGGCACAAGCGGTATCACCCTCTCTGCCGGTGGTGGCGGGGGTGGATGCCGCGCGTGATGCTGAGAGCCATGTGCTGGTAAGCACGGCAACTCTGCAAGAGGTGGTACCCGGTACTTACTTTTATGAGGTGCAGGGCGCGGTGGAAACTCGCTTGTTGGCCACCGGGGCAGAGCCTGCTCAACTGCGCGCCTTGCGCCATGCGCTGGTAGAAGCCCTCCACAATGAGCTGGTTACTCGCTTTGAGGCGGGTAATGTGCCGCTGGATTCGTTCGGTTGTGCTGCAACCGTCAAAACGTTTTACACGGAATTCGCGCCGCTTGCCGTGGAGGATGGCTTTTACACGGCCACGCTTAACTGGCGGGCTTTCGTTCAATTCTAACCCCAAAAACAAAATAACCATGAAACGATTAGGACAAACGCCGGTGTTCGGCATTGAAAACAGGCAAGAGGGCATCTTCCTCTCCAAGGTGGATTTCACGCCCTCTTGTGAGGAATATGAGCAGCTGGATATTGATGGCGAGGTCATGGGCCTGGCCCTCTACAAGCAAAAGGTGGAGTTCTCCCTCACCGGTGAAACCCCGGAGGGCACTACCATCGGCTTCGGCATGGGCACCTCCATAGCCCTGGCCAATGAATGCCCGGCCACGGTGTGGCTGGATGGCACGGCACCGGAGCATACCACGCAGGTGGTGAAGGCCTCCCCCTACAGCCGTAGCCGCGATGCCGCGCAGGAGTGCACCGTCAACGGTGTGATTTACCCGATGCAGGCAACTGCCACGGGGGCATGATGCCACAACCGCCACGCTGATGGCCAATTTTTTCAATCTGTTTACTTATGAGCATGCGCAAGTACAGCCTCCCCGCCCCGTCGGACCTCTCAGCGACTAATGACTCCGAGCTGGTGGCAATTCTGCTTACCATGGATTTTCCGACGCCTGATGACGCGATGGCCGTGTGCAGCGGGGATGGCATTGCCGGCCGCCGCGGCTACTGGCGCTTTCTGCCGGCGGATGATAAGGGCTACTCCCTCAAGCAGGTGCTCAAGCACGGCACCCGCGCCACGCTGGCAGCTACGCCGGGGGCCTACCGGGTGCAGGCCTACATGGCCGCCTGCATGCATAATTACCGCCTGCTGGTGGAGTCCCTGCAACACGGTACCCGCCTGCGCGTGCAGAAATGCGCCTACCTGTGGCTTTTACAGCGTGAGCAGGGTAACACTCCACCCACGCACCATGCCACCCCTCAAGAGCGTGCTGAGTGGTTGGCGCATGGCTCCCATAATACCGCCATGGTGGCGGGGATGGTCACGCTGGGGTTCACTCCCTACAATGTGGCAGCTCCCGATCTCTCTGCCGTATCTCATGGCCGCCTCATGCGCACCTGGTACCTGCCTGCCACCTCGGCAGATGGCCAATGGCAGCGCGCGCAGGTGATGGCCCTGTGGAATGATGTGGCCTGGTGCGCCCGCCCCGATAACGATTCCCCCGTTGCCGCCATGTCGGATTGTATGTGGAATCTCAAGTACATCCGCGCCCAAAACGGCGGCAAAACGGCCTTCATCTGTGCAGATGCCGCGCAATCCGTGTGGGATAAAGCCGAAAAGTTTTTGGAGTGATGGTTTTAGTAGAAATTAGGGTTGTTGATATACTCCAGGGCCTTGTCGCGGTAGGCTATAAGGTGCTCATGGTCGCACTCCAGATAATCGCGTTGAATGGGCTCGGTGCCCGGGATGCTGTCGAAGTGCTCCAGCAAGAATTCTGTCATGGCAATGCGCTCGGGGAGAATGCCTAGGAGGATGTTGCTGTAAGATGTACGATAACCTAAAAAATTGCAATGAGAATTTTTGGCAAGAATGAGAAGATTGTGAGTGCGCGCGTTAAACTTCTCTCGGGTTTTGAAGAAGTAGGCAAGGCATTCCGGAGCTGTGAGGGTGCGCTTCATCGTTTGTATAGTAGCATGGTTTTAGTTTTTTAGCAAGATATTTTTATTAAAATTAAACTGTTTTTTTTTATGAGCAAGCCGGATGTGAATTTTACGATAGGGGCAGATGGCAGTGCGTTTGCCGGGGCGTTGGGGAAACTTCAAGAGCCTTTGAATAAAATAGGGCAGGCCTTTATGGGGCTGCAAGGCATTGCTGCCGGGTTACGCACGGCTTTTTCTGCGGCGATGGTGCCTATTCAGGCATTCGGGGCGGTGGAAAACGTGCAGACCTCCATGGAGGTGCTTTTGGGTAACAAAGACGCGGCAGAGAGTTTGACGCGCTCCTTGCAGAGGATGAGTACCTGCCCTGCCCCTTTGCGTAGGCGGGGGAAGTGCAGCGCGATGATGGTTGCCGGTAATGCGGTGAGGCAGATGAAGGCCACCGTTAAGGCGAGGGTTTGTATTGTTGTTAGTGTGTAGGTCATAAAATATTTTTATGTTTCGTTAAGCTGAAAATAAAATATTTTTATAAATCCGTCAAGCACAAAAAGCAAAAAAACATAAAAAAACTTTATTTCGCTAGCAGGGCGCATAAAATATTTTTACATTTTCTTAATTTCGGGATTGACTAAAACATAAAAATATTTTATTGTATGGGCATGACTATAGACGAAATTAAGCAAGCTTTGAGGGAGCGCGGCTGGACAAATAAAAAACTGGCCGAAATGCTTCATATACACGAGGTCACTTTAAACCTGATTCTTAGTGGTAAAAACAAATTAACCGACGCCTTAAGTGCGCACATTGAGCTCCTGCTTAACAGTACGCAGGAGCAGATTATGCTGTTCAAAGTAACGTATCCGGAGGTGCTGTGCCGTGCATGGTTGCCGGGGTGGGATGAGTTGACGCCGGAGCAACGCCAGGATGGCTTGCAGGCGGTGATGCTGGAGGCGGCTAAGCTGGCGGCGGCCGATGGTGAGAAGGAGCTATCGCCGGAGCAATGGGAGGAGCTGCGCGCGTTCTGCAGCACGCTGCGCGGGCCCGCCCGTGTGTTTGAGTATAAGGCAGAGATGAAGCCCTTTGCGTAAAATATTAGCTATGAGTGAAGAAAAGACAGAACAGGCAGGGACGGATGCTGAGGCTCAATACCAAGTTTATTTGTTGGAGGTGGGGCGCAAGGATGCAGACCGCCACGTGGCAGAGAATATGCTGGGTGGTGAGATTGGGGAGGTGATGCGCCTGGTGGTGACGCTGGGTGGTGCGGGGCTGGTGGCGCTGCTGTTTGAGGGCGGGGCGCACGGTGGGTGCGGGCTGCTGGTGGCGGCTGCTATCTGTTTTCTGTTGGCTGTGCTGCTGATGGTGGGGGCTTATGTAGTATCCATCAAGTCGCTGATGAATAGGGTGGAGGATTTGGCAGATCTTGAGAAATCCCGCTCCGAATACCGGGAGGATTTTAACCGCTTGCAGATGACTGTGATGCTGCATGCGGTGTTGGCTCTTGTAGCGGGTTTGGTGTGTGTGTTTGTAGAAGTTTGCTTATGAGTAACAATCAACAAGGGAAGAATGGCGGCGGCGTGCAGGCTAAGGGTGTGGTGCGCGTGTCTCTGCCGGAGTCTTACACGCCGAAGAATACAACGGTGCCTAAACCACAGCCGCCAAAGAAAGAGGGGCCTCGGAGGTGAGGTTCTGTCCCCGCCGGGTGCGCAAGTGCCCGGCGGGCTTTTTCATGTTGAATTTTTAATGTTTGATGTTGAATTTCTGTTGACAACCCGGCGGGGTTGTGTATAATGGGGGCACGGAGTATCAACGAGGTATCGTTTCACATGCCTCATTTCCTTTCAAACACGGGCAACGGTTAAGGCTAAACCGTTGCCCGTTTTCCTTTTAGGTGGAGCAAAGAAAAAGGCACCGGTGGCTAGCCGGTGCCTGAGCCCTTGGGGCATCAACTGCAAATCATGATTAACAGATATATCAGTTGCTCAATGAATTGCAGGTTACGGAGTATCATGAGTATCATTTCATCTTCATCTCCTTCCGTGCCTGGTTGGCGGTTCCCTTGCGGGAACAAGGAGATATTAATATGCAGCGCATTGATAGTCAAGCAAAAAGAGATATTTTTCTGTATTTTTTTTGCGATAAGATTTTGAGCGCAAGGCGGTTGATGTTCCGCCGTTGCTCCTGCGGAGCTATGGCGTGACAAGTGAATTTTTAATGTTTGATGTTGAATTTTAAGGGCAAATAAAAAGCCCCGCAGTGCGTCCAACACTGTCGGGGCTGATTTGAAAAGAGGTGATGTAATGTACCACATCTTCCGAATTCCGGAGGGATTGTAACGTTTTTCCGGTGTGATGTCAATAGAAAATGAAGCATTCGGCGAAAAAAAAAGGAGCATCGGTGGACGGCCGATGCTCCTGAGCCCGTAGGCGTTAGTTGCAAGCGATGATTATGAGATAAATCACATATTCAATGACTTGCAGGGGAATTCGGAATAGCGTAAACATTACATAGTTCATCTCCTTCCGTGCCTGGTTGGCGGTTCCCTTGCGGGAACGGGGAGATATTAACATGCAGCGCGTTGATAGTCAAGCAAAAAGAGATATTTTATGTGATTTTTTATGCGATAATATTTTGAGGCTTAGGGCGTTTGATGTTGGATGGCTGAATTGCAAGACCAAATGCGACAGTAAGTGATTTTTCTTCTATTCAGGCTGCAAATATGATAAAATGGAGCTTTTCTGCGCGTACCATGTGTCGTGCTGATTTTCCTTTAAAGATTCGTCGAG
>SUVK01000053.1 GCA_015062055.1 Akkermansiaceae bacterium | reverse complement strand
CTCGACGAATCTTTAAAGGAAAATCAGCACGACACATGGTACGCGCAGAAAAGCTCCATTTTATCATATTTGCAGCCTGAATAGAAGAAAAATCACTTACTGTCGCATTTGGTCTTGCAATTCAGCCTTAACCGTTCCAAAAACGTTTGGCCTCTTGCTTTGCCGCCGGGCTCATATAGCGCGTGCGCAGCAAGTTCAAATCTCGGTGGCCCATCTCCAGCTGCAGCTCCGGCAAGTTCCGGTAATACGCCGCATGGTAGCTGGCAAAAGTATGGCGGCAAACATCGGGTACCCAGTGGGTAAAGCCGGCTGCACGGCGCAGCTGCTGCCATCGTTTTTGCCAGTTGGTGGGTATCTGCCACTCATCCGGACGTATGTCTTTCGTATGCCTCAGCGGCACCACGCGCCCACCACCGGTCTTGCTCTTGCCGGGGCGAATGATAACCACCTTTTCTCTGCGACAAAAATCCTCTGCCTGCAATCGGCTCACCTCCGCAGGGCGAATCCCGCTGTAAAGCATCAAGTTGAGCGATAACTTCATATCGCGAAATTCCGCCCTCTCTGCCGTTTGTAACAAACGCTCCACATCGGCAACAGGCAGGGGGGCTTTAGGCGTTTCCTGCACCCGCGGCACCTCAATGCGGGCCACAGGATTCGCGTCACACCACTCCTGCTTAATACCGTAGGCAAAAACACTGTGCAGCAAGGCTCGCCCCTTGATATACATGCTCTTACTATGCCCGAACGCCTTTTGCAACATCTCTCGGCATTGCCGCGTTGTCATCGCCCGTAGCGGTAGCTCCCTTGCGCCCTCTACCTTCAGCACCTTCCTCAAAAAATAGCGTAAATCTCTGCGCGTGGTTGCGCTGCAATCGGCCCGCGCCTCCACACTAGCCCACCCCGCCTCCTCCAAGCTCACCGTCTGCTCCCTCGCAGCCATCGCCTCCAGCCCCAGCTCCACCGCCTCCATGCATCTTGCCTTCAATCCCGTTTCCCTCCTTTCCGCATCCTGCGGCGTTTCCTCTGTGCCTGCCTTTGCCTGCCTCACTCGGGCCACCACCGCCGCCGCCAACTGCGCCGCATTCAATACACTTAACCCCGTGCTCTTCAGCAACGTAAGTGCCGCTATCTCAATGTCTCTTCTCTGTCCTATTCTCTGTTTTTTCATGGTTTTGAAAGATGAAGTCAAGCTTAAACTGTTTTTTTGTTGAAAATAATTGGGTTGAGTCTAAACCATGTTGAAATTGCAGGCAAAATTATTTACTCACCCGCCGTCACTTTTTATTTCAAATACAAGGAATTAGTGACTTTCATCTTTCAAAAGGAGTATTGGTTCTCCGTGTTGATTGAATAATGGGTATGGCTAAGATTTTATCTTTGTTTTCTGGTTGTGGTGGATTAGATTTAGGATTTGAACAAGTCGGTGATTACAACACTGTTTGGGCGAATGATTTTAAACATGAAGCGTGTGTGACGTTTAGAAATCACTTTGGATCAGTTATTGTTGAGGGTGACATAGAAAAAATAGACCCTTACAATGATAAGGGTATTCCGGATTGTGATATAATTTTAGGAGGATTTCCTTGTCAAGATTTCAGTATTATTTGGAAACAGCCAGGGTTGAATGGAGAACGTGGAAATTTGTACAAAAGCTTTCTAAGATTTGTAGATGCCAAGAAACCCAAAGCTTTTGTTGCGGAAAATGTAAAAGGAATTTTGACAGCAAATAAGAAACAAGCCATTGAACAGATAATAAAGGATTTTCAAGATATTGCGCCTGGCTATATTGTAAAGCCTAAGTTATATAATTTTGCAGAATACGGAGTACCTGAATATAGAGAGCGAGTTTTGATAGTTGGTATAAGGGTAGATACGGGGTTCGATTTTAATCACCCAATGCCAACACACGGTAACAAAGAAGGTCTGCTACCTTTGGTAACAGTTGGAGAGGCGTTTAAGGGTGTCAAGGACGTGGTTGCTAATAACGAGTATATTCGTTGTAATGAGAGAACAAAAAAAATAATAAGTTTAATATCCGAAGGCGGGAACTATACTGATATCCCCAAGGATAGTCCGTTTTATGTGAAGGGCATGATTAGCCATGTTTATCGACGCATACACCGTAATGAGCCATCGAAGACGATTATTGCTGCTGGGGGGGGAGGAACATGGGGATATCATTTCCCCGAAAATCGACCGTTGACAAATAGAGAAAGAGCTCGTATACAATCATTCCCTGATGATTTTGTTTTTTACGGTAATACAACAGAAGTTAGAAGGCAGATAGGTAATGCCGTTCCTCCTGTTGGGGTACATGCTCTTGCTAAATGTTTGAAACCGCTTTTTACTGGAAATTATAAGAAAGTTGATTTGTACGAACAGTTAGCCCTGTTGAAAAATATGTCTTTTGAAGAACGGTATACATTGATAACAAAATGACACCAACTATACTTTTTACTAAAAATCCCCTCACTCGTAGTTTAAAAACAAAATCCATGAGCGATTTTGTTGATGATTATCTGGAAAACGCTACTCGTCTAAATATTGCTACTGGTTATATTTCTGATGAATCAGTAGCCAGCCTGAAGCATTTGATTGAGTATAGACAGCAAACGTTATCATTATCGTTACTCATTGGAATGAATTACTTAGATGGGTTTACTCGTCCACAGTATGAAGCAGTTTACAGATTAGATGAGTATTTGAGAGATCGAAATATCGGTCACGTTTATGTGTCTCAACGTGCTTTGTATCACGGAAAAATGTATTCATTCATGAAGCAAGACCGTTGTTTGGGCGCTTTTATAGGTTCTTCTAATTTGGGTAGTTTCATGGGAACAACGCAAAATTATATAGAGTCAGACATATGTTTTACGGACAATACCGGAATAAGCATCAATCAACAGATTGAAAATCTGACTGCAGCTATAGGAACCCCTATTAGCGAAGCTCCTCGTATTAGCTCATTCAAAACTTTTAGCGGTATGCTTGATGGTTATGAGTACGTAGAAAAATTGGAGCCTGATGAATATCGTAGAATGTGCAATCAGTTATCTGATGTTAAAGTGAAAATTCCCTTAAAAACATGCCCGAAATCAAACCTGAACTCTTATTTCGGCGCTGGTAAAATTCCTAACCGTTTTAGTAGAAGAGATTATTACGAAGTTGAAATCATTTTATCTAAAAATTTAGAGAACCTTTCTTATCTTCCTGATAAAGAAGAGGGGAGTTTTATGGTTATTACTCCTGAGGGATATAAATTTGAATGCTCACGCCAAGGGGATTATGGTAAAAATTTACGTTCATCAAGCGATTTGCGCATCTTAGGTAAATGGATAAAGGGGCGTATGGTGTATGATGGTGCCTTGTGTTTAGGCGAAATCGTAACTGATGAAACACTTCAGAAATTTGGAAAGAAATATTTGGTGTTAACACAATCTTGCGATAAGAGTTTTTGGCATTTAGACTTTGAATAATTATGAATCATTTTCATTCATATGTAGATTCGTTGAATAATGATGAATTGGTATCCTCTATAGTTAGCACATCAGATGCGGTAAAATTTAATGTAGACTCCCATATATCCAATAGTAAGGATGTTACTGCTTTGTTGATGGGAAACGTGCAAAGTGGGAAAACCGGACAGATGTTCGGAGTTATGTGTAAATTGGCTGACAATGGATATAATGTATTTATTGTTTTAACGACCGATAATGTAGATTTGCAGAGGCAGACGTTTAACCGTGCTAAAAATGCATTAAAAACCTTTACTATATTGTCAGAGAAAGACGAAGTTCTATTTAATCCCGGAGATTTGTCAAAACCTATAGTTATTATTCTTAAGAAAAATGCTCGAGTTTTGAAGAAGTGGAGCAACTTGCTTGTTTCTTCTGGCCTTAACAAAGGTTTGTGTTTGACTGTATTTGATGATGAAGCTGATGCCGCAAGTTTAAATACATTGATTAATAAAAATCGCACAAGTACAATAAATAATTATTTAAACAAGATTAAAAAATCAGCAGCTGGCTATTTATATTTTCAAGTAACTGCTACTCCACAGGCTGTTATATTACAATCACAGTTTTCGGGGTGGAAACCTTTGTTTATTAATTACTTTAAGCCTGGGAAGTCATATTTGGGTGGCAGTTTTATTTACTCAAACCCGAAATCCTATTGTATTAGATATACTAGTGAGAATGAATTAGAAGAAATCAAGCAGGAAGGGGATGTCCTATGCCCTAAAGGCCTGTCTGATAGTATTCTTTCGTTTTTAATAGTCTGTGCTCATAAAAGATTGAAAGGTGAGAGTAATTGTAACTTTATGATTCATCCTAGTGTGAAGATAGATATTCACCAAAAATTTACTTCCTTTGTTCAGGAATACCTAAATTTGTTGCAGCAATCTTCAGGAACTGATGAGTTCATTGTTCAGTCAAAGGCCGCTTGGCTGGATTTGCAACAAACCAAGCCTGACTTATTTCATTTTGAAGATATTTACGAGCAAATAGTATCCATTTTAGATAATACATTAATTAGTGTGATTCCTCTTAATTATAAGAGTTATGTATGTCGTGACGCTAGTGATCCTGATGCGTTAGATTTGTCCAAAGGATTCAACATAGTAATTGGTGGTAACACTTTAGGCAGAGGAATTACATTCCCTCATTTACAAACTGTTTATTATTGTCGAGCATCAAAAACGCCTCAAGCTGATACGTTTTGGCAGCATTCTCGAATATTCGGATATGATCGAGAACAAGAATTAGTTAGAATTTTTATACCTCCGAGTTTGCATAGACTTTATGTTTCGTTGAACGAATCAAATGAGATGCTTATAAAACAAATTGAGAAAGGTGTTCAAAATATACAAATTGTGTGTTCTGATGGTATCTCCCCGACGCGAAAGAACGTTCTTGATAACAAGAATTTAAGAGTAATAGCAGGTGGTATCAATATTTTTTCCAACTTTCCTATACCCAAATTTACTAAAGAATTGGATTCGTTGGTTCTACAATATGATTCGCAAAAATATGTTTGTGTTGAACCCTCTGAACTAGTGAATGCTCTTAGGCTCACCGAAAGTGAAAGTTTGATCGATTTTGATAAAAAAAGTCATATCTCATGCATTATGGCTCTTACTCAAAAACGCCCTTCTATCAAGTGTCGTTTGGTTGTGCGCTGTAATCGTAATATAAGTCGTGGCACAGGAACCCTTTTATCGCCTGATGATAGAGCATTGAGTGATTCTTTTAATGATGGCGTAACATTAATTCTATATCGAGTTAATGGTTCAAGAGAAAAAGGATGGAATGGAGAACCTATATGGATTCCCAATATTAGATATCCAGAATCAATGTGTTTCTACGATACATATGAATAATTTGTCGATATCGGTATTTCGGAAAGACGTGTATTAGGTTTAACCCATATCTTTAGAAATGATTGAAGCGGGTGGCATTTAAGCAAATAGGTAACGCAGTACCAGTTATGCTCGCTAGGCTAATTGCGACTGCATTAATGGAGAAGTTTTCGTAACCTCCCGTCTGAGTAGCTCTTGTTTCGGAGAGCTACTCAAATATTTCAGAAGGTACGATACCGACATATTCAATCCACGCTACATCGTACACGTAGGTTGGGGCCAAGGGGAGGCCTGTTCCGAGTGCTTGAACGAGTACATGGCTGTCGCCTCTTTCTTCGAGTACTACATAGGTAATAGATTCATCTTCTCCGGGATTAAGCCATTCTTTCCGGATTTTTACGATGTCACCTCTTTTTATTTCTCGTTTTGTCATAATAGTCTCAGAACGTGATGTCATTATAGCTTAATATAGGACGTACGTAAACTCATTTTGTTGCAATGGTATATATATTTCTCTTTTGGTTGAGCGTTTGTCCACTGGGTATAATCAATTACTCTGAATCCCGAATTTACCCAGCCATATTTTAAAATTATCTTGGGCGGTGAGGCAGGTGTCGCGGAGGTAGCCGGGGAGGTGGGGCCAGTTGGCGAGGCCGCGGTAGTAGAAGGCTTTGAGGGCATCTGTGATGATAAAGGGGACGATGTGGTGCGCGAGGCATTCTTTGAACATGATGAGACGCCCGACTCGGCCGTTGCCATCTTGGAAGGGGTGAATGCATTCGAATGCGTGGTGGAAGTCCAGAATATCATCAAGGGACTTCTTTTTAATGCGCTTGTAGCGGGTGAGGAGCTTTTGCAGCTCTTGATGCACGAGGTGGGGCGGCGTGGTATCCATGCCGCCGACTTCATTTTCTACGCGTTTATAGGCACCGACCGCAAAACAACTGAGGGTGGAATCTGAGGTGTTGTTTTTGAGGATGCGGTGCAGCTCGCAAATCATGGATTCGGAGAGCGGTGTGAGTGCGTGTTGAATGATGTAGTCTACACAACGAAAATGGTTGTTGGTTTCAATAATATCATCGATTCGGGCGGCGTCGGTATCGGCAATGATGCTTTTGGTCTCGAAGATCTGGCGGGTTTGTTCTTCTGTGAGTTTGCTGCCCTCGATGTGGTTGGAGTTGTAGGTGAGTGATATTTGTATTTTATGGTAGATGCCGCCTTTGATGCCGTTGGACATTTGTTCTCTCAGCATGGTAAGCAAAGGCATTTCTTTGCCCTGTTTGCGGGCGCGTGGCGGGAGCGGGGCGTCTTGTGGGATATTCCAAGTTTTACCGGTAAGAAAAGCGCCGTCTATTTTGCCGCAGGCGCAATAATGGCGGGCTGTGCGCTCGGCAATGTTGTGTTTAACGGCAAACGCGGCAGCAGAAATGTACTTCATGACGGGGAGTTTTATATCATTTCTTGCCGATAACGGCAAGAAAAAAGTGATTGATTCAAAATTACAAACCGTGCCGGAGAGTGCCGAAGTACGAGATACGAAATGCGAAATACGAGATGCGGAGTATGAAGTGTAGTGAAATATGTGGTGCGAGACGCGAAGTGTAAAGAGGTGACGTTTTTCATTTACTTGACAAAAGGGGGATAAGGGAGTAAAGTAGGCGCGTTATGATACAAGAACACGTACTTGGAACATATGGTCGCGCGCCGATAACGGTGGCGAAGGGAGAGGGCTCATACCTGTTTGATACGGAGGGGCGACGTTACGTGGACTTTTGTGCCGGTATCGCCACCTGTAGTCTTGGGCATTGTCATGCAAAGGTGGTGGAGGCGTTGAGCCGCCAGGCAGGGCAGTTGATGCATTGCTCTAACTTGTACAATATACCGCAGCAGGAGGAGTTGGCCGCGCTGATTTGCGACAAGATGATTGGGCTGCCGGGTAAAATCTTTTTCTGTAACTCGGGGGCCGAGGCTAACGATGGTATTATCAAGGTGGCACGCAGGTTTGGTCACCGCCACCCGCAGGCGGATGGCAGCCCTCGCTATGAGGTGATTACGTTTAACAAGAGTTTTCATGGCCGCACGCTGGGCTCTATGGCCGCTACAGGGCAGACCAAGATTCAGGTGGAGTTTGACCCGCTGCTGGTGGGTTTCAAGTATGTGGATTTTAATGATTTGGAGGCGCTTAAGGCTGCTGTGAGCGATATTACCTGCGGCATTATGCTGGAGGCCGTGCAGGGGGAGGGCGGTGTAAACCCTGCAAACCCCGAGTTTTTGCGCGGTGTGGCTGCCTTGTGTAAGCAGAAGGATTTGCTGCTGATGATTGACGAGGTGCAGTGTGGTTTTGGCCGCACGGGTGCCACGATGGGCTGGAAAGCCGTATGCCCCGAGGTGGAGCCGGATCTCGTATCTTGCGCCAAGGGTATTGGCGGCGGTTTCCCGATGGGGTGTTTCTGGGTGAGCAATCGCGCGATTGATGCGGCGGGGACGCAGCTGTCCTCCATCATGGGGCCGGGGTCTCACGGGTCCACTTTCGGTGGTACGCCGATAGCTTGTGCGACATCCCTTGCTGTGGTGACGGAGATTGTGGAACAGGGGCTTACCGAGCGCGCGGCCAAGCTGGGCGAGTATATTAAGACTACGGTGGAGGGTTGGAACCTGCCGTGTGTGGAGACGGTGCGTGGCCTTGGTTTGCTGCGTGGTATAGGGCTGCGCAAGGGGGCATTTACCGTGCCCGATGGCGCCACGCCTGCCGCCTATGTGAACACGCTTTGCATGCAGGCCGGGTTGCTGGCATGCCCCGCCGGGCCGGATACGCTGCGCCTCATCCCCGCGCTGAATGTGCCGCAAGAGGTGCTGGAGGAGGGCTTGGGTATACTTAAGACTGTGCTGGAGAAGCTATAAGAGTACGCAGCAACCCGGGCAAAAAACTGTAAACCGAGGGGGCGATGCAGAGTGTGTGGCGGGGCGTAAAACCCTATGGCATGCCTGCTCGCCTCACTTTTTAACAAACTGGCACATTTTAGGCTCGCTTTTTGTGAGCAAACGTGGCAGATTAGTGTCGAACAAATATTTTTTCACATCATATGAGTGAAACAGCATCTCCCAAGTACAAGCGAATACTGCTCAAGTTGAGCGGTGAGGCACTCCGCGCCCCCGGCAGTCGGGATAATATCTCTCCCGAAATTGTTGCCCGCATAGCACGCGAAATCGCTGAGGCACAGCAGCGAGGCAATTTGCAGATCGCCATTGTAGTGGGTGGTGGCAATATATGGCGCGGCGCCAAGGCCAGCGTACGCGGAATGGACCGTCCCACGGCCGATTACGTGGGCATGTTGGCCACGGTGATGAATGCGCTTTCGATATGCTCTGCCGTGCAAGAGGCCGGTGTGCCTTGCCATGTGATGAGTGCCATTGAGATGAAGAATGTGGCCGAGCCCTATGTGCGCAACATAGCCCGCGAGGATTTGCGCGCCGGGCAGGTGGTGGTGTTTGCCGCCGGTACGGGTAACCCCTTCTTCAGCACCGATACGGCAGCCGCCCTGCGTGCTTGCGAGATAAATGCCCAGGTGGTGATGAAAGCTACCTCTGTGGATGGTGTGTATACGGCAGACCCCAAGCAAGACCCCACCGCAACGCGCTTCGATACGATTTCTTATGAAGAGTGCATCAGCCGCGAGCTTAAGGTGATGGACCAGACGGCTTTCACGCTTTGCAAAGATAACCACAAGCCCATTATGGTGTTCGATATGCACCAGCCCGGCAATATCACCCGTGCGCTGTTGGGTGAGCAGATCGGTACCATTATCGGTGAATAATTTTTCAGAACTTAAACCTCAATCAAAAACATGGACGAAGAAACACTCCTGCTTGAAACCGAAACCTCTATGGACGAGGCAGTAGAGCGCATGATGGCTGACTTTGCCGGTGTGCGTACCGGCAAGGCATCTCCCTCCCTTGTGGACAATATGGACATTTACGTGGCCTCTTACGGCACGAGCATGAAGCTGAAGAGCATTGCCGTGGTTTCTACCCCCGATGCCCGCTCCATCCTCATTCAGCCGTTTGACCCCAGCACTCTTAACGACATTAAGAAGGCTATTGCCGAGAGCAAACTCAACCTTAACCCCATTATTGATGCCCGCTCCGTGCGTCTGCCCATCCCCGAGCTGTCCGGCGAGCGCCGTAAAGAGCTTTGCAAGTATGTGAAGAGCCTTTCGGAGGATACGCGTGTGCGCATTCGCGGCGCCCGCAAGGCCGGTATGGACGGTATCAAGAAGATGAAGGCCGACAATATTCTCACCGAGGATGGCGTGCGCCAGACCGAGGAGAAGGTGCAGAAGCTGACCGACAAGTACGTTAAGAAGGTAGACGAGCTTGTTGCTGCCAAGGAAAAAGAAATCATGACGGTATAACCCGCCATAAAACACTAAACTTCAATACTATATGAGCAATACAACTAACGTGCTGGCACAGGGGATTGAGATTATCGGCTCTATCACTTTCCAGAATGATATGCACATCGACGGCAAGGTGGAGGGTGAAATCCTCTCCGAGTCCGGTAAGGTGACCATCGGCGAGCTGGCCGACATTAAGGGCAATATCCGCGCCGGTGAGGTGCATGTATATGGCCGTGTGGACGGTAATGTGGACAGCACCCGCTGCCACTTGAACGACCACGCTATTGTGAATGGCGATATCACCACCAATGTGCTTTCTATGGTGGAGGGTGCCCGCCTTTCCGGCCGTGCCGAAATCGGTTAATACCCCGCAGGAATCCGAAAAAAAACTTCAGCCGGTGAGCCCCGAGAGTGGTTCACCGGCTTATTGTTTGGTGTAATTGACGCTGAATAATGGGGCGTGTAATGGCGCCGAGGGTTATTCGGTAGGCATTTGCACGTTTGCAATATATTCTTTCACCGCGCGAGAGATATGAGCTGCAATGTCGGCGCGGGGCTTGGCAAAGCCGGGTACAAACCAGGGGAAGGCGCCAACGAGGTCGTGGAATACGGCTACCTCGCCATCGCAGGTGCCACGACCGGCGCCGATGCCGATGGTGACAATGGGGCAAGCCTTGGTGATGGCCGCAGCAACGCTGTGGCGGGTACACTCTATGACCACGGAGAAGGCACCGGCGCGTACGACGGCCTCCATATCGCGCATGATGGCGGCAGCCTCTTCATCCGTTTTGCCGTGCATGCGGTAGCCGCCTTCTTCTTTGACTTTTTGGGGGAGCAGGCCAATGTGGCCCTGCACGGGGATGCCGGCCTGAACAATGGCGCGTATGTGGGCTTCTTTGGCAGCGCCGCCCTCCAGCTTAACGGCATCTGCCCCGGTGGCCATGAGGGCACGTGCTGTTTGCAAGGCTTGCTCGGGGGTGTCGTAGGTGTTGATGGGCATATCTGCCACAACAACGGCATTTTTTACGGCACGTACAACGGCTGCGGTGTGGTGCAGCATGTGCTCGAGAGTTACGTGGGTGGTATCGGGGAAACCGAGCATCATCATGCCCAGAGAATCGCCTACCAAAATCATGTCGACTCCGGCCTCGTCTACCAAGCGGGCGGTGGGGTAATCGTAGGCGGTGAGTTCAGAAACCGGTGTTTTGCCTTTTTTGGCCAGAATGGCTTCGATTTTGCTATTCATTGTTACGGTATTACAAATCAAAAGCTTGAACCGCGGGGCCTGCAGGGAGCTCTGCCAGCATGGTGCTGACATTGCGGGTGTGCCCGGGCAGGGTGAGGTGCGGGTCGATATCGCATAAGGGGCGCAGCACAAACTCGCGCAGGTGGGCGCGGGGGTGCGGTAGGGTTAGGGTGGGAGATTGCAACTGCATCTCGCCGTACATGATGATGTCTATATCGCAGGTGCGCGGGGCGCCATAGGTGCCGTTGCGTTCTCTGCCCAGCTCTTTTTCAATGCGCAGGCAAAGCTCGAGCAGCTCTTGCGGGGGCATGGTGGTGTTTACCTCGACACAGGCGTTGAGATAAGCGGGTGAGCCCTCGGGGCAGCCTACGGGCTCTGTCTCGTAAAGTTGAGAGAGCCGCAGCCCACCGAATACATCTGCCAAGTAGTCGCAGGCAGATTCGAGGGTTGCAAGGCGGTCTCCCACGTTGGAGCCGAGGGAGAAAATGACGCGCTTGGTCTCTGTAGGGGTGCAGCTCATGGCTCAGTCTGTGAAGCCGAGCACATCCTGCATGTTGTACAGGCCTGCGGGTTTATCTGCCAGCCAAAGCGCGGCGCGTACGGCACCGGTAGAGAAAGTCATGCGGCTGGATGCCTTGTGGGTAAGCTCCAAGCGCTCGCCATCCGTTGCGTACATCACGGTGTGGTCGCCCACAACATCGCCACCGCGCATGGAGTGCATGCCGATTTGGGCCTGCGGGCGGGCACCCACCAAGCCGTTGCGCCCGTGCATCACGTCTTTATCGTAGTCTAAGCCGGTTTCTTCACATACTACCTCGGCTAGGGTGCGGGCGGTGCCGCTGGGGGCGTCGAGCTTG
Source organism: Akkermansiaceae bacterium (assembly GCA_015062055.1). GTDB lineage: Bacteria > Verrucomicrobiota > Verrucomicrobiia > Verrucomicrobiales > Akkermansiaceae > Akkermansia. The sequence continues at coordinate 3,107 of SUVK01000053.1, read as the reverse complement.
TGGTGGTGGTGCATCTCAATAATCTCGATGTCGTAGTCTTTGAGAATGCGCGTGGCTTTGCGGGTGAGCCAGAAAAGCGTGTTAACCCCCACCGAGTAGTTAGAGGCAAATACGATGGGGATGCTCTTGGCTGCCTCGGCAATGGCTGCTTTTTCTTCGGCTGTGTGGCCGGTGGTGCCGATAACCAAGGGTTTGCCTTGGGCTACGGCTGTGGCCAAAAGCTCGGGGGTGAACCCATGGAAGGAGAAGTCGATGGTGAGGTCGGCCGCTTGCATGGCTGCAGGCAAATCTTGCCCTACATCGTGGGTGGCGACCATCTCTGTGGCCGGGTTGAGCTCGATGGCCTGCTTGACAGCTTGGCCCATGCGGCCGGATATACCGGTAACGAGTATATTCATGGTGAAGATATTACAGGAGGTTGAAGTTGTTGAGCAGGTCTGTAAGCTTGCCATGCTTTTCTTCTGCCAGCGGGGCAAGGGGCAGGCGAATCTCCCAGCTCATATCACCGCGCAAAGCCATGGCTGCTTTGACGGGTACGGGGTTGCCGTCCAAGCTCATTAAGCCTTTCATGAGCGGGTAGTATTTCTTCTGCAGCTCGAGGGCTTTGTGGCCATCGCCGCTCAGCGCGGCATCTACCAGCTCTTTCATGATGGCGGGGGCTACGTTGGAGGTAACGGAAACCACACCCACGGCACCGCACGAGATAAAGGGAACGGTAAGGCCATCGTCGCCACTGAGTACGGCAAATGACTCGGGCAGGGCGGCGACTAATTGGTTGACGCGCTCGACACTGCCACCTGCCTCTTTGATAGCCACAATGTTGGGGCAATCTTTGGCGAGACGCACCACGGTGTCTACGGCAATTTCAATACCGCTGCGACCGGGGATGCTGTAAAGAAGAATGGGCAACTCGGTGTTGTCGGCAATGGCTTTGAAGTGGCGGTAGACACCTTCTTGGCTGGGTTTGTTGTAGTAGGGGCAAACTTGCAGCGTACCATCGGCACCCATGGCCTCGGCTTCGCGGGTCATGACGATGGCTTCTTCTGTGCTGTTGGAGCCGGTACCGGCAATCACCTGACAACGGCCTGCTGCGTATTCGATGGCCAAGCGGATGACTTCCATGTGCTCCTCGTGGCTCAGCGTGGGGGATTCGCCGGTTGTGCCCACGGGCACGATGCCGTCTACTCCGCCGGCAATCTGCGCCTCGACCAGCGCTTTGAGTGCCTCTTTGTCGATTTTATTATCCTTGAAAGGGGTGACGATTGCGGTGTAAAGTCCTCTGTATTTCATAATCTCGCGGATATTCTACCACAATTTGCCCGAAAGTCACGCTTTTTTGCCGTGGCGGCTTGCTTTTTCTTGCAAAAAGGCATGAGTTATTGCACGCTGCGCAGGGCTAGCTCGAAGGCTCGGATGGTGCTGGCCGGGTTGGCAATGCCTTTGCCTGCAATGCCGAAGGCGGTGCCGTGGTCTGGGCTGACGCGTAGTCTCGGTAGGCCGATGGTGGCATTGACGGCGTTGTCGAAGTCTATGAGTTTGAGGGGGATGAGTGCTTGGTCGTGGTAGGGGGCAACGATGCCGTCATACTGCCCCTGTGCGGCGTCTCGGTATACGCAGTCGGGCACGCAGGGGCCATCAAAATGGGCGGTAGGCAGCAGCTCTTGCAGTATGGGCAGAGCAGGGGCGATGATGCGGCTCTCTTCGTCGCCGAAGGCACCGTTCTCTCCGTTGTGTGGGTTGAGCCCCGCAAGGGCGAGCCGTGGGGTGGGCTTGCCGGTGCGTTGCAGAAAGCGGGTGAGCAGGGTGGCCACGCGCACGATTTCCTTTGTTGACAAAAGCTGCGGTACCTGCGAAATTGCTTTGTGGGTGGTGCAAAGTACTACGGTAAGATGCTTGCCTGTAAGGCACATGGCAAAATCTTTTACCCCCATTCTATCGGCAAAAAACTCTGTTTGCCCGGGGTAGTTAAAGCCGATGCGGTGCAGGGCTTCTTTGCAGATGGGGGCTGTAACCACGGCATCTATCCGGCCACTTTTGAGGGCTGCTGCTGCCATCTCCAAATGCTCCAATGCGAACTCAGCGGTTTCTTGCGTGGGGTGCCCGGGGATGCAGTCTATATGCTTGCCGATGAGCCGGTATGTTGCCCCGCGCGGGGCTTGCGTAAGCGCTGCCGTTATGACCTCCGGGCCTATGCCGGCCTGGTCTCCCAAGGTGTAACCGATGACCGGTGATTCTATGCTCATGGCGCAGGTTGAGTGGTGGAGGCGGTGTTGGCGGGTGTTGCCGGGATTACCGGTGCGGGCGGACGATACGAGCGCTGCGTGTTAATGTAGTCTGTGTGGTCTTGCTTTTGCCTGAAACTCAAATGAGAGTTGATGGTTGTATGGTACACTACCGTTACTATGGTTGCAACGATGGTGAAAATAAGCACCAATATACCCAAGCATGTGCGCATACGTGGCATTATACAGAACAAAATTGAAAAATCAAGCCCATTGTATGTCGTGTCGTCTCTTCTTAGCGCAAAATCGTTTTTGCTGTTGCTGCCTGCTAGCTCATTAGTGTCGGCAGACGGCTCGACTCATTACTTAACTTTTGTAAAATATAAGAAAATGTGTCATAATTAGCGAAAAGGGGTTGACAAAAATATAATTTTGTGTATAAACTGCCCTGTATTTTGCCAAACACTTGACAAAATGCGTAAAGCGTGGAGTATAGCCAAATTTTTCACAGCATCACATGTCAACGACAAAAAAGAAAACGAATTCGACTAAGCAAGAGGAATCCACAGTAACCAAAAAGGCCCCTGCCAAAAAGGTTGCAGCCTCTACAAAAAAAGCTCCGGTAAAGAAAGCAGCCGCTGTTTCAGAGCCGGAAAAGAAAAACGAGCAGACCCCTACTGCTAAAGTAACAAAACCCGCGCCCGACAAGAAAGAAAACTCTGCCCCCAAGGCTGCTGCCAAGAAGAGTGCTCCTGCCCCCAAGGCCGCTGCTAAGAAACCTGCAGAGAAGAGTGCCACCGCCCCCAAGGCCGCTGCTAAGAAACCTGCAGAGAAGAGTGCCACCGCCCCCAAGGCCACGGCTAAGAAACCTGCCGAGAAGAGTGC
>SUVK01000052.1 GCA_015062055.1 Akkermansiaceae bacterium | reverse complement strand
GTCCACAAGGGGGAAGGACTCATTGCCGTCCTTCCCCCTATCCCCCATCCTGCTAGGGCAGTTTGGGCTCCTTTGGAGACTTTTTGGGAGGGCTTTCGGTGTCGCATTTGATTTTACAACTTGCACTGCTGCAAAGTAGCGGTTTTTTTTCTTGAAACGCTACTATCTTTTGTGATAAAATGGCGCCAATGAAACGAACATTTTTAACAGGTTTGGTGATGGCTTTGGGGTTCGGGTGGTTAAGTGCAACCGCTGCAGAACAGAAACCGAACATCATCTTGGTAGTCGTAGACGATATGGGCTGGGGTGATTTGGGGCTTAATCAACCTGCCGAGCATGCAGGTACCCCTCGCATTGACACCCCGGTACTTGACAGATTAGCCACGCAAGGTGCACAACTGCAAAGGCACTATACATGCGCCCCGGTATGCGCACCGGCAAGAGCCTCGCTCTTTACCGGGCTGCACCAAGGGCACGCAGAAGTAATACGCAACAACAGCTTTGACGCCGCCCTCGAAAATAGTCACACCTTGGGGAGTGTGCTTCAGGCAGCCGGGTATGATACGGCGCTCATCGGCAAATGGGGCATCGGCGGTGGCCGAGAAAGTGGCGGAACCCCGGGTACCTGCCCTGCTTGGCCTACCAAGCGCGGCTTTGATTTCTTCTTCGGCTACAACAACCACTTGGCCGGGCATCGTCATTACCCCAAAGAGGAGAGTAATGCCGACCCTGAAACTCACCGCAACGCCATATGGGATGGCGATGAGATGATTACCGATCAGCTTGATGGTTGCTACTGCACGGATTTATTTACGGCCCGTGCTAAGAAATGGATTGTTGACCAACACAAAGAAAACAAAGGCAAGCCGTTTTTCATAGCCATTACTTACGTGGCTCCTCATGCCCGATTAGGCATACCGGCCGGAGAATACCCGGCAGGCGGTGGCTTGAACGGCGGTGTACAATGGTTAGGCGAGCCCGGCAGAATGATTAACACGGCACGCCCCGATAGTTGGGATTCATACATACACCCGCAATACCGCAACGCTTGGCAAGATTATGCATACGCACGCTACGGCAATAATGCCGCCCACAAGCTGATGACGGCCCGCCGCCATGCGAGCATGATTACCCGCGTGGATGAAGCCCTGGGCGACCTCGTGCAGTTGTGCGAAGATCTGGGCATTGCCGACAACACCGTCATCATCTTTACCAGTGATAACGGTTGCCACGATGAGCCCGGCGCAGTGGGAGGCTTTAACGGACACCCCGCCCCGGCTCAAGACCCCTCATTCTTCCGCAGCTACGGCAACCACGACGGCATTAAGCGCGATGTATTTGACGGGGGATTGCGAGTACCCTGCGTGGTATATGCCCCGGGTATCATCAAGGGTGGGCTCGTCAGCACCACGCCCACACAGTTCCAGGACTGGATGGCAACACTGTGCGACTTGGCAGATGTACCCGTACCGGCCCGTTGCGATGGGCGCTCTCTTTTACCGCTGCTGCAAGGCAACGACCGCCTGAGCGAAGACCCCACCCGTGTGCTGTATGCCGAGTACGCCTTCGGCGGTGGTATGGCTCAATACCGCGATTACGCAGCCAACAAACCGGGGCGCACCCGTGGAGAGCAGCAAGTTCTTATCTTCTTCGACAATCGCAGTGGTCGCTGGCTCAAAGCCCTGAGAACCGGGGTGAAAGACGGCTCCGAAAAATGGGAGATTTACGACACTGAGGCAGACCCGCATGAAAGCTCGCCGCTGGCATTGGGTGAAAATGAGGGCATGCAAACATACCTCAATAACCTTGCTATGTGGAACCGCCGAGCCTATGACTACCACCGCGACCCGAATGCCCCGCGCCGCAACAACCCGTGTGGCGGGTTCCGCAGTTATGATTCCAAGCACGTGCCTGCAGTAAATGTCGAAACTCAAGGCAAGGGATTGAGCATGAAGCAGGTGAAAGGCAGCGCCCCCTGGGTACCCGCAGCTGCGGAGTTACCCGCCGATACAGCCACCACTGTGGCATCCCCTAACGGGGCCACACTGCCCGCAGGCACCATCACCACCTACACCGGCTACATCAACGTGCCCAATGATGGTAATCACTGGCATTTCTACCTTACTCTCAGCAATGTACCCGGCACCAAGGCATTCGTGAAGCTGCACAACTTCAACCTCATAGACGCCGACTTCAACTACGTACCCGGCAGCACGGCTACCGAAAACGCTGCGGTCAACACCGTAGAGGTAGATGCCGCACGTACCGGCAAAAAAGGTATTCCCTTGCTTGCAGGCAAACACCCCATCACTATTACCGTAGTGCAGGGAGAAAAGGCAGACGGCTCCCTGAAGTTGGAGTGGAACAGAGGCCCGCATAACGGGCACCAAACGCCACGTGTAGAGATTCCGGCAGAGGCGTTCTCCCCCATGCCGCAATAACATTCCCTATTTCACCCACGCCCGTATGCCCTCGCATGCGGGCGTTTTTTTATGCTGCTTGACATTGAGGGTACGCCTGTGTACAATCTAAGAGCAATGACAACAGGAATGACATACAGACGCTGCGGCAACAGCGGGATTCTGCTGCCGGAAATCTCACTCGGGCTATGGCACAATTTCGGGGCAAATGCCGATAAAGCCGAATGCCGCAATATGATAGCACGCGCCATGGAGCTGGGGATATGCCATTTTGATTTGGCAGATAACTACGGACCGCCCCCGGGCAGCGCCGAAGAATGCTTTGGGAATCTGCTCAAGCGGGATTTTGCCAACCATCGCGATGAGATGTTTATCTCGACCAAAGCCGGGCATCTGATGTGGCGCGGGGTATATGGGGATTGGGGCTCTCGCAAACACTTGATAGCGGGGCTTAACCAAAGCCTGCGTCGCATGCAGCTGGATTATGTAGATGTGTTTTACCACCACAGACCTGACCCCAACACACCATTGGAAGAAACCATCGGCGCCTTGGTTGATATTGTACGTAGCGGCAAGGCCCTCTACATCGGGCTATCCAAATATCCCCCTGCTCTTTTCAAACAAGCCTGTAGCATGCTGAGGGCAGAAAAAGTGCCCTGTCTGCTGCACCAGTTTCGCTACAACCTGCTCGACCGCGCCTGTGAACCGCAAACCCTGCCAACCGTATCAGAAATGCAAACGGGCAGCATTGTGTTCTCCCCCTTGGCTCAGGGCATGCTTACGGGCAAATATGCAAGCGGCAAGATGCCCGTCATCTCGCGCGCAACAGACCCGACCTCCGTTTTCCTGAACGAAGAAAAAGTTCATGCAGACATGGCACGCGTGCGGCAACTGCAAGGCATCGCCCAAGATGCCGGCATCCCTCTTACCCAACTTGCCCTGCGTTGGCTGTTGCGGCGGCGCGAAATCACCTCCGTTCTTATCGGCGCGCGCACCGTGCTTCAACTCGAACAATGCGCTGCTGCTGCAGGCCAAGCCCCCTTACCGGAGGATGTTGTACAGGCCATCGGTTAAATGCCGTCTTCGACTCGGCACTTGACACTCCAAACATACAGCAAAAGAGCATTTCCTCCGAGATGGGGGAAATGCTCTTTTGCAAAAAGATTGAAAGGTGCTTTATTCGTCGTCTGTTGCATCGAATTCGGAGGAATCGGCATCAAAGTCATCTTCCTCGTACTTCTTAAACTTCTTGACGCGCTGCCCTTGCGGGAGAGGCGTGAGCACCATGGTAACGGTGTTGCCGGCAAGTTTGGCCGGCTGGTCTACCTTGCCCATGGTACGGAGATCTTCAACCACCTTGGCCATTACCTCCAACCCGAGCTGCTGGTGGGCATTTTCGCGACCACGGAAGCGGAGCTGGAAACGGACTTTATGACCATGGTCCAAGAACTGCTCAGAGCGTGCCATCTTGACATTGTAGTCATTGACATCTGTACCGATGCGCAGTTTTACCTCTTTCATGCGCACGGCTTTAGTTTTGTTATTCTTCTGTTGCTTGGCCAACATGTACTTGTATTTACCGTAATCAATAAGACGGCAAACGGGCGGGTCTGCGTTGGGGGCAACTTCTACAAGGTCGAGGCCGAGCTCTTTGGCCTTGATTAAGGCGTCTCGGGTAGACATAACACCGAGCTGCTCGCCGGTGGCGGTTACGACTCGGACTCTGGGAGCGCGGATGCGGTCATTGACGCGAGTCTGCGGAGTTTTGGCATTCTGATCGCGACGGGGAGCGCGATTGCCGGGGTTAGTATTTTTTTGTGGTGCGGGCACGTGTGTGTGTTTCTTGGTTTGTTTGTATGTTGGTTTTCAGCGGTCGGCCACCGGAGAGTAACAGCGGCCGACCTGAAAGGTTACGGTATTATTGTTGAGATGGCTCCTTCTGTTCGGGTTGGAGAGCCGGCTTAATAAGGCGGGCATCAATTTCTGCGCAAACGGCCTCTACAAAGGCATCTACGGGCATGGTACCCACAACATCTAACTCGCGGTGGCGAATGGACACCAAGCCCTGCTCTGCCTCACGTTGGCCGACGACTACCATGTAGGGCACGCGGTCTAAACGGGCATTGCGTATCTTGGCACCAATCTTGTCGGGTGCATCGTCGAGGGTGACGCGTACGCCTCTGGCCGCAAGAGCCTTGCGGACCCCCTCGGCAAACTCTGCCACTTTATCAGAGATGGGCAGCACGCGCACCTGCTCCGGGGCAAGCCAAGTGGGGAACTTGCCGGCAAAGTGCTCAATGAGCAAGCCGGTAAAGCGCTCCATAGAGCCGAAGGGGGCGCGGTGAATCATGATGGGGCGATGCGGTTTGTTGTCGGCCCCGGTATAAGAGAGGTCAAAGCGCTCGGGCAGGTTGTAGTCTACCTGCACGGTACCTAGCTGCCAATCGCGGCCAATGACATCGCGCACGATGAAGTCAATCTTGGGGCCGTAGAAAGCCGCCTCATTCTCTGCTTCAATGTAATCGAAACCGTTTTCTGTAAGCACCTCACGCAGAGACTGCTCGGCAAGCTTCCAATTTTCGATGGTGCCCACATACTTGGCATCGGTATAATCCTTATCACGCAGAGAGAGACGCACGCGGTAGTCATTCATTTGCAGGGTACCGAGAATATGTTTTACGATACCAATGCACTGCTGAACTTCTTGCTTAATCTGGTCCGGGCGGCAGAAGATGTGGGCATCGTCTTGAGTGAAGCCACGCACGCGGGTCATACCACCCAGCTCGCCACTCTGCTCCCAGCGGTACACGGTGCCGAACTCGGCCAAGCGCACAGGCAAATCGCGGTAGGAGTGCGGCTCGCTGTCATAAATACGGATGTGGTGCGGGCAGTTCATGGGCTTGAGCATGAAACCGGTAATGGTCTTGGTATCAAGCGCATTGAAAAGGTCTGCACAGCTGGCGTTTTCATCGCGCAGCTTTTTGAAATCGTCCGGGTCGGGGATGGGCGGGAACTGGCTTTCCTTGTAATGCTCCCAGTGGCCGGAGGTCATGTAAAGATCAAGCTTACCGATGTGCGGGGTATACACCTGAGAGTAGCCGATGCGGTCAAGCTCCTCGGTGATGAAATCCTGCAACTCGCGGCGAACAAGCGCACCCTTGGGTTTCCAAAGAATAAGGCCCTGCCCCACCATCTCATCGATGGTGAACAGGCCCATTTCTCGGCCAAGTTTGCGGTGGTCTCGTTTGCGGGCTTCTTCTAAGCGGGCTAAATGCTCATCCAACTGCGTGCGGTTGGGGAAACAAGTGCCATACACGCGCTGCAGGCGGGGGCCATTCGCATCGCCTTGGTAGTAGGCAGATGCCACACTCATTACCTTGAAAGCCTTGCAGTTACCGGTACGGCCTACGTGCGGACCGGCGCAAAGGTCGGTAAAATCTCCGTTGCGGTATATGGAAATTTCTTCGTCTTCAGGAATGCGGTTGAGCAGGTCTACCTTGTATTTGGATGCCACATCTCTGGGGCCAACGGAGCCTAACTCGCCGGATTGAGCCATCTGCATGGCCTCGGCTCGTGTTACGGTAGTTCGCTCGAATGTCTGATTCTCCTTGACGATTTTCTTCATCTCAGCCTCAATCAGCTCGAACTCTGAGGCAGAGATATTGTGGTCAAGTTCAATATCGTAATAAAAGCCGTTTTCTACGGCAGGGCCTGCAGCAAGCTGAGCCTGCGGCCATATGCGGCAAATGGCAGCGGCCAGCACGTGTGCGCACGAGTGGCGCAGGCGCTCCAAGTCGCTTGCCTGATTGCGTTCTTCCAGTGTCTTGCGTTCTTTCTGTTCAGACATAATATAAATGTGAGCACTTAATATGCCCTCATTTGATACGAAAATCAAGTCAAATCAATGACAGAGGGCTATTTTTACAGATTAAAAGTCATTTCTGGCGTTTTCCAAAGCCGGGGAAACCGCCTTTAATGGCTCTGCGGTGAGTACGGATGGAGTTAAGACGGATCGACAACCGACGCAACGGGCGTGTTATTGCTCGCATGATGCGTTTGACGCCGTAACATGGGCGTGGAGCATCGCGAGCGATTCTCTCTTCTGTATCGCTCAGACTGTCCGTAATATCAGACACCCCGCCGGCCTGCCCTGCGAGAATGGGATGCAGCACATAGATTCGCGCACCCGTCAACATGGGGACAAAATCCCGATAGAAAACATCCACAGCTCGATAGCGGGATAACCAACGCCACACATCAGAATCGGACTCGGGCAACAAGGCCAACAAGGGCTCATACATGCTCTCCGGTACAAGATATGCGTGTGTGGCTAAAACGCCCTCGGTCTTCCACAACTCAACGCCATGGTCGAGGGTGGCGCGTTTCGTGCCGAATGGGGCCGGCCCATTGTACCCCAAGTACAGCAAATAACGACCCTTGGTGCAGCACAAGGCCTCTGCCACCACACTACCGGCAATTTCGGCATGCTCAAGCACACAATCATCTTCAAATATCAGCACATTGCGCCAACCGCGAGACTTCGCCAGCATAATAGCTTTACGATGAGATAAAGCACACCCGGCGGTCCCCCCCCAGAAACGGGCACGCTCCCCCGTACGCTCCGTAAACCACGGCTCGTGACCATAGGTAGGCAATTCTCTACCGGCAACAGCACTTACTCTTTCCGTTTTATCAGCAGGAAGATAATACCCGGTTGTCTCCAAGAATCGGCTGTAGCGTTCGGGGCTTGAATCCATATTGATGACCAAAAAACCATCTACACCCTGCCATGGCAAAATCTGAGGCATATCTTCGTTCATAAACTTTTTCGGACGTTTACGATAGTAAAAATTATTCTACGCGGCCGTAATCATCGGTAAAACGTTCGATATCGTCTTCCGTCAGAATATCGCCAAGTTGAATTTCAATAATGGCCAAGGGGCCCTCGCCTTCATTACTGAGACGATGAATACTGCGTTTTGGAATCCAAATGGATTCACCGACAGCGAGCACGGTAACATTACCATCACAATAGGCCGTGGCCTCACCTTCGGTCACAATCCAGCGCTCGGTGCGGTGTTGGTGGCGCTGGAGCGAGAGACGTTCCCCGGGATAAACGAGGATTTTTTTGACAACTACGTGGGATTGTTTATCAAGAACCTGCCACTCACCCCAAGGGCGTTCCCCTTGGTCACCCACCTCATATGTAATATCAGTAGTATTCATTTTTTGAGGGTTTCTCTGATACTTGTTGTTGAACGAACGGGCAAATTGCCGTGAGGAATACGAGAACTGGTCACATAGCGAATTCCTTTCGACTCAACAAAAGCTTTTTTTTCATCGCTGGTACCATCAGCATTAACAAAGAAAATATCGGGTCTTATTTCATCCAAAAGAGGAGCAAAATCGAGGATTTTTCCGGTATCGGGGCCAATGTATACAGCCTTGACAAAACGGATAGCCTCGAGCATATATTTGCGTTCCTGCTCGTTATACATGGTTTTGCGATGTTTCAACTGCCACACCGTCTCATCTGAGCCGAGAGAGACGTACACATCGCCGTAACTCGCAGCTTCTTCCAAGAAAGCGATGTGCCCGCTGTGCAAGACATCAAAACAACCTGAAACAAAAACTTTAGGCATATGAAAAAGTAAAATTAGAAATTATCTTTCTGCACGTTATGACGGCGTAAGCGCTCAACATACTCGGGCGCCCAAGGAACAGGCTCATCCTTACCGAAGGTTCTGCAATAAGGCTCGATGGGATAAAGATATTCATTCATCTCGAGAGCTGCAGCCCGTGCCTGCGGAGTCTCAAACAGGTAAAGCGCATAACCACCATGGCCACCACCACAATACTTGTGAGCAATAGAATCGCCGATGCTCGGCAACGGTTGCATCCCTTCCTCCAACTGCACTTGGTAACTGAGTTGCACGCCGACAGCCAGCACCGAAACATCTTGACCCTGTATACCCAAACGAGCAACGCGCGCGGCTTTGGCTATTTTATTATAGTTGCGGTTCAGCGCTGCAATACCCGGCGTATCATGCTTAATACAAGTATCATAAACAGCCATGCACCCGCGCAGGAACTCGCCCGTATTTTTGAACTCAAGCACCGGCTTGGGGCCGGAGAACCACACGCACGCGCCGGTCTCGGCTATGACGGCCGGGTCTTGCCACCCCACGCCCAAGCCAAGCTCAGACTTCACGGGGTCCCACCCGTTGAGCACGCTCCAACCGCCACTCCCGCCCATACCGGCACCTTGGCGGTAATTCCACTCTTTGAGAGATACGGTCGGAGAGACGGAACAATTCACCACATATTCGCCGGGGATTGCTCTCTCGGGCACATCGAGCCAACCACCGGCAAAATCTACACGCAAAGGCACATGCACCGGGGCCTTTATGCGCTCAACAACCTGGGTGCTGCTGGTGCTTTTACCCTTGGGGGCGCTTTTTTCGAGCACAACCAATTGAGCCCCGGTTTCTTGGCAAAGCTTCTTCTTGGCGTCAATATAGAGGTCATCCGTTGTCACAGCCAAGATATCGGGCTGTGTTTGTAAGAATGCAGCCCGAAAAGACAAGGCCGCATCTTCATCGGTAGAAAGAATAACCTCGTCGATATATGAAATCGAGCTGAGTACGGCAAGCTTATCGGCATCATCCAAGACCGATTTCTTATCGTACAATTTCCACAACAAATCAGCCGGGGGATAGGACACAATCAAATAATCCCCCAATGCTCGAGCCTCTTTAAAAAATTGAATATGCCCGGCGTGCAAAACATTAAAAGCACCAGATACAAAGACTTTTTTCATTGAAAACGAAGAGAGAAAAAAAGTTCAAATTACTTTGAGCGGTCAATCAAGCGATGAAAGAAGCCACGTTTTCGGGCAGGCTTGGGCTCTGTAATATCCAAGCTTTTACGCATCCACGGTATCATGACATCCAGCGCTAATTTGGCAATAAGGAAACGCATTATCCCCACCTGGGGAGACAAAGAAGCAACGGCTTTATCTCTTCTGCGAAACAACTTGAATGAAACAATGGCTGCTGCCGAAGACACAGCAAAAAGAAGGCCTTTACGAACTATCGGCTTATGCAAATAAAGCGCTTTGGAGCAAGCCCCGGCGTGTGACCGCATATTATCTAACGAGGTCAGTAAGTGCACCCGCTCTTGAGCAATCTGCATCAAGACTCGGTGTTTTCTTTGTCGAGCAGAATCTTGAGACATTCCAAATCTTTTTTGAGTTCCTCACGCGTCATCTCCGCAAAAGGAACGGGTTTTGCACGAAGTGCTACAATCAGCAATAGCACCCCTACTAACAAATTAGCAGCCAATACGATACCGATTGCAGCAGGCCAAGACCCGACAAACTCCTGCATAAAAACACACAACAGAGCAAGCAACAACAGGTACGACACAAACAGAAATACGCCGGCAGCAGCAAGCCATGCAGCACGGCGAGTTTGTTGCGACAAATACTCTGCGCCCTCAATACGCAAAAGCTTCAAGAGCAAACCGGCATGAGAGAACGCCAAAGAAAGCGAGCGCCGCACATCTACAGCCAAGGCACCACCCTGCTCTTGCAAGGTGGTGACAATCTTGGGTTTTCTGAAAGAAAAGAACGACATCCGAGACAAGAATTGATTAATTCAACGGAGCTCGGAGGGCTCAAAAGACATCAGCGACGAGAAGACCCCAGCAACAAGCCGATGATAATGCCCAAGCCGAAGCCACCGAGCACCGTACCGGTGGGGTGAGCTTTCACATACTCTTCGCCGGCCTTATGCAGATCTTTGGCTTTATTACAAGTTACATCCCAGCCCTCATTAATTTGAGCACGAGCCTCTTGCGTATACTTACGAACGTGATCGAACTGAGCAGCAGCCGCACGACGAATCTTCTCATACTGAGCCACGGCATACTCGCGAGCAGCAGCAAGTCGATTTTTGCTATCGCTGGTGGGGGCAGCCACTACCTCCTCTGCAACTTCTACTTTTTTTTCTTGGTTTTCCATAATATTCTGATTTATTTGTTTATTCTGAAGATTTCACAGCGACGGTGCGCGAAAGCACCATGTTCCATGCCTTATTATAACCACAATTTTCACATCATTGCAAGCATTCTTGTTCAAAATGACGAATTTTACAGCTAACTTGAACATTTAGGAGTCGCGCGCACGCATAAATTTAAAGCATACGCAGAATAAGCCTTGCTAACGAGGAAGAAATTTGGTAAGATGGCACGGCTTAAAAGAAAAAACGCATGAAAGCTATTCTTGCACTCGAAGACGGAACCATATTTGAAGGCAGCTCGATAGGAGCAACCGGCACAGTAACGGGCGAGGTTTGTTTCAACACCGCCGTGTCCGGCTACCAGGAATTGTTGACAGACCCCGCAACGCACGGGCTGATACCGGTCATGACTTACCCGCTCATCGGCAACTACGGCGTATGCGAGATGGACAATGAAAGCAAGCGTCCGCACGCAAGTGCCCTTGTTGTCACAGAGCTTGCACGTTTGCACAGCAACTGGAATTCTCAGGAAGACATGGGTAGCTGGATGACTCGCCATGGCTTAGTGGGTATTGCAGGAGTAGACTGCCGAGCCATTGCAACACATATTCGCGACAATGGCACCATGCGAGGCTGCGTCACCACTGAATTGAATGAGGAAGACGCCGTTGCCACCGCCAAAGCGGCCCCCACCCTTGAGGGGGCAAACTTGGTGCATGAAATCACCGACAGCGAGACATGCTATGGCCCTTGGGCCGGAGAATCCCGTGAATGGAAGTTGCCCAACAAGACAGCCGGCGACATGACCAATTACAAGGAGCTGCCCCCTGTTACGCATAGAATGGCCGTATTTGATTTCGGCGTGCGTTACAGCACACTTGCAGCCCTGCGTCGACAAGGAATAGAATGTGTAGTCATTTCTCCCTACTCATGTGCGGATGATGTATATGCCGGCAACAAATGCGATTCCGTGTTCCTTTCCGATGGTCCGGGTGACCCCGCAGCCGTAAATGAATCTTGCGTCAAGACCATTGCGAACCTCGTAGAGAGGGGATGTCCCGTATTCGGCAATGGCATGGGCAACCTGCTTTTGGCACGCGCCATGGGGGCGAGCACCCGCAAGCTGAAGTTCGGGCACCATGGTGTCAACCAGCCCGTAAAAGATGAACGTGCGGGGCATGTACTCATCACGAGTCAAAACGACAATTTCACCGTTATACCCGAAACCCTGCCCGCAGAGCTTGAGGTGGTACAAATCAACATGAATGACAACACAGTAGCCGCCCTCAAGCACAAGAGCAAGCCCATCTTCACGGTGCAATACATACCCTCCGAAATTCCCGGGCCCAAGGGGGCGGATTCCTATTTCGCAGAAATCGCTAAAATGCTTAAGGCAGTAAAAGCATAAGCGTTCAACGTACACTAAGTAAACATGAACACATTAGTCATAGGCTCCCAATGGGGCGATGAAGGCAAAGGCAAAGTTATAGACTTCCTTACCGAAACAGCAGATTACGTAGCCCGCAGTCAGGGTGGCAGCAATGCCGGTCACACCGTAATTGCTAAGGGCAAAAAATACGTATTACACCTCATCCCATCGGGCATTTTGTGGCCGGGCAAGGTCAATGTAATCGGCAACGGTGTTGTCATTAACCCCACCTCCTTGGTGGAAGAGATGGAGTACTTGCGCGCAGAGGGAGTCGAGATTAGCCCTGCCAACTTGTTAATCTCCGACCGCGCTCACGTGGTACTGCCCATACACCGCGATATTGATGCCGCACAAGAAGAAGCATTGGGCGACCAGAAGATTGGCACCACCAAGCAAGGTATTGGCCCCACCTATGCCGACAAGGCACGCCGCATAGGCATACGCATGGCCGACTTTGTAGACCCCGAGCGTCTGGAAAAAGTTCTCACAGCCCGCATCAAAACAGCCAACGAAGAATTGGTACGACTCGGTTGGCCGGCAGCAGACCCGCAAATAACGTTAGATGCTGTGATAACTGCGGCTAACGTTCTGCGCCCGCATATCTGCAACACAATTCCCGTGTTGAACAAGGCTGTAAAGGAGGGCAAGACCATACTCTTTGAAGGTGCACAAGGAGCGATGCTTGACATCGACTTCGGCACCTATCCGTTTGTCACCAGCTCCAACACAAGTGCCGGTGGTTGCTGCACAGGTTCGGGCGTAGCGCCCACGCGCATCGACCATATTATCGGCGTATGCAAGGCCTACACCACCCGCGTGGGAGCCGGACCTTTCGCCACGGAAGACGCCGAAATCGGCGACTACCTGCATGGGCTTGGGAGAGAGTTCGGAGCCACCACGGGGCGTCCGCGCCGTTGCGGTTGGGCCGACGGTGTTGTGCTGCGCTACTCTGCCATGTTCAACGGCTTTAACGAGATGGCCATGACCAACTTGGATGGATTGGACGAGAAGAAAACCATCAAGATTTGCACGGCATACCGTTTAGGCGACCAAATATTAGAGTATCCCCCTGCCCTCATCGAAGAGTGGGAAGCATGCAAGCCTGTTTACGAAGAATTGCCCGGCTGGATGCAAGACATCAGCAAGTGCACTACTTGGGAGGAGCTGCCCGAAAACTGCAAAGCATACGTTAAACGTTTCGGCGAAATCATTGGCTGCCCGGTAGGCACCGTTGGCGTGGGCCCCGACCGCGAACAAACGATTGCGGTTCCTCACTGAATAGATTTATAAGCCATCAAGTCTCTGCTGAAAAGGCGCAGCAGAGACTTCTTTTTTTTTAACAGCCCCGGAACATTCACCATATGGAAACCACTTTAGACAATCAAAATAAATTACTGAAACAAGAAGGCCGCTGGTTTATCTTATACTTCAGCCTGTTCATGCTGGTATTCGGGTACACGATATTTCGCCTTGGACTGGACACGGACGACATTCATGATTTCAACGGCCAAGAGGGCGGGCTGTATATAGCAGCCGGCAGGTGGTCCGTTGTGATGTGGCGCTTCATTTTCGGAGACGGGGCCTGCCTGTGGGCCGCCGGGGTTACAGCCGGATTGATTATATCGGCACTCATCATCTTCCAATGCCACTTGCTCAAGTTTACAGGCTCGATACAGCGGCTGATATACGGTGGATTTTATATAAGCTGCTGTCAATTCAATCACATGCTGCAGTTCAGTTTTTTGTGTGATGTCATGGCAGCAAGCTTCTTAGCCGTGACCGGAGCCGTATGGCTGATGCAGCAAGAAGGGCGCAAAGCAAAGTTGCTGAGCATCTTGCTTCTCACCCTTGCATTAGGCACCTACCAAGCCAACTGTTTTTATTTCAGCACCCTTTTTCTTGCAGTAGAGCTGCGCAAAATACAACTGAACGGAACACTCGATGGCTTCAAACAGCGTTTTATCAAAATGCTCAGCATCGGTTTTTGCGCCACAGCAGCATGGTTCGTCATTTATAAATTAGCCGTACACCTGCCATTCATCACAGAAGAGCAGATTAGTTTTGCCACCGGCTATCAAAGCAGCATCAATTATTGGGGAAGCTTCATATACGGTAGTTTCCAAGATAAGTTTGATATATTGTGGAACACCTTCTCACTTTCCTTTTTCATCAAATGGTCCTGTTGGGCATCACTCATTGCCGTTATTGCCCTCGGCAAAGATTTTGCCAAGCAGCTTGGTAAACAAAAGGCCAAACTCGCTATCATTTTGTTAGTATTGCTTTGTTTGAGTCCTTACGGGTTAAATTTTGCATTATTACGCCAACATGAGGAGTGGTCTACTATTGCAGAGCCGGTCATGCTGGCCGCCGTGTGGGCAATGTTTGCGGCAGAGTCTCGCAACATCTCCCCGACAATACAACGTTATCTACTCCTGTTTTTAGCATTCAGTCTTTTCAAGGGTATGTACAGTAATGCGGCGTGGGCGCGCGATGAGCGCCATGACCATGAAATATTGATTGCAGAGATTCAAGAAATGCGCAGTGCCGCCAATGCGGCATCCATCCAAGCCGGGCAACAGCATTCCCATGTCGTTCTTCTGGGTAATCCTTGGTTTCGCCAAGATGTCGACTACAACGCAGCCGACAGCACCCTGCCTTGGGCCTACGTAATGAAATACTACTTGCGTTATCTCAAGTTAACCAATATGCACATAGGCACCCCGGAAGATCATGATAAGCACATGAGGTTATTTAACGCAATGCCTACTTGGCCGGCTCCCGGCAGCGTACAAGCCGTGGGCAATGAAGTGATTATCAAAATCGGCCCAATCACTCAAGATTAACTATCAAACCGGAAAGGCTCAGTATAAAAACTGAGCCTTTCTGATGTAAGGTAGGTTTACTTTGTCTCCGTAACACCGATGCGGTCCAAGAGATCGAGCTTTTCCATAAGCGCATCGGGGGTGAGTTTGTCACGCAAGAGGGCGCGGTACGACTCAATCAGGCGCGTCGTTTGCTCGGGGGATTCCTCCAAAAGTTCAAGCCGGAAGCGAGAGAGCCCTGCGCGGCGCATACCGGAAGCATAACGCGCAGCTGTTTGAGCTTTGCCGTTAAAAAGAGTATTGCGGCAGCCCTCATCACTACGCAGGTAATGCATGGCATAGGTGCGGTCCATCACGCGCACGCGGTGATGCTCGCAGGGGCGACCACAGTCTTTGAAGTTATGACCTTGGGAGAGGAATGTGCAAAACACGCAATGCTCTGTATGAAACATGGGTATGTGCTGGTGCATAGTGAGCTCTAACTCGGGCCCACACCCGCTGCTCAGCAAATCTACCAACTGGTGGGCATTGAGATCGTAAGAGACAGTCACGGCGCGCATGCCTAACTCGCGGAGCAACAGCACACTTTGCGGATTGGCAGCATTGAGAGAGAAATCGGCCACCATGGGCATGCCTTTTTCTCGAAAATACAGCGCGGCGCCCAAGTTGCGAACCAACACACCATCCGGCGAGGCCTCGTTAATAAAACGGAAATAGCCGGTTTCTTTGGGTTTCATGATACGCAGAGTAGCAATCCACACGGCCGTTGCAGGGTATTCACGTCGCAATTGAGCGGTTATGGGCGCCAATTGTTTAAGGTCGGTAAAGTCCAGATAAATACGTTTAATACCGGCAGCGGCAGCAGCAAGAGCTTGCTCGGGTTCTCGGCAAAGGACGGAGAGCTTGTATTTTTGAGCAGCTTGCAGCGGGGGGAAACTTTGAGCCCAATCGGGAGAAGGCAGAGGGGCTCGTGTTTTTTTGGCACTGCGTCAAAAAAGTCGCGTGAATGACGGGGATGTTAGCTGCCTGAGTTTGAGCAGGAGATAATCAACGGAGGGTAGGCCTCGTGTTTTGAGTTGGATGCGCGAAATCATGGAATTG
>SUVK01000051.1 GCA_015062055.1 Akkermansiaceae bacterium | reverse complement strand
CTCGACGCATCTTTAAAGGCAAATCAGCACGCCACATGGCACGAACAGAAAAGCTCCATTTTCTCAAAATTGCAGCGTAAATTGAAGAAAAATCACTTACTGTCGCATTTGGTCTTGCAATTCAGCCGTGAAATATATAAAAAAATCAATCCTCAAATGCTGCTGCTTTGCCCGGTGGCTAAGTTTGAGTATCGGCTTGGGCTCCTAACAAAAAGCCACGCGGTGAATTGTTCACCGCGTGGCTGAAAAATGGAATGATTGGTCGGTTCTTTACCAGAAGATGATGTAAAGAGCAACCGTCATGATAATGACCGCCCAACCGAACACCTTGGCTCGGGTGGAGGTCTTCATCTCAATGATGCCCTTATCGGTAAGCACAACGGCTTCACCACCCTTCACATGGTTGATGATGGTAAGGATGAGGCCAACTACGCATACGGCGATGAAGGAGAATGCCATGCGGTTGAGGAAGCTCTGCTCCGTAGTGCCGAGGAATGTAATCCACTTGAAGGAAGCGTAGAATACGGCGCCCAGAAGAATACCGAGCCAACCGAAGATGCGGGGGCACTTGGGCACGAAGAAACCGAAGAGGAACACGGCCAGCACGCCCGGGCTCAGGAAGCCTTGGAACTCTTGAATGAAGGTGAAGATACCGCCGAATGCGGGGTTGTCCAAGAACGGAGCAATCACTGTAGCGATAACGGCACAACCCAACACCCCGATTTTACCCACGGAGAGCAGCTCTGCCGGAGAGGCGGGGCGCCCGAGTACCTCGCGGGTCTTGCCGTAGAGGTCCATGGTGAAGAGGGTGGAGGCAGAGTTGAGCATAGAGGCCAAGGAGCTTACCACGGCGCCGAAGAGGGCCGCGAGTACGAACCATGCCCAGCCGGTGCCCGGCAGTAACTTGCGGAGCAGGGTTGCAAAGGCAGAGTCGTAGTGGTAGGCGGTAAGGCCGGTGGATACTTCATACTTCTCCTTATCATCGCGAGCTGCTTTGGTTGCCTTGCCTTCTACTTGGGTGATGAGCCCTGCCAAATCGGCAGCTATGGCCTTGTTAGTCTTAACGGATTGATCAAGGCCTACAAGTTTTGCATAAAGCGCATCAATAGCCTGTGCAACGGTGGTTTCCGGTGTAATGCTGATGTGGGCTTTCAGCTTGTCGGCAAATTCAGCGCGTTTTTCTTCGTCTTCAATGCCGGCCAAAATTCCGGCCTCTACCTTCATATCTGCTGTGCCCGTGGTGATGAGGTTTTGTTTTACCTGAGCAATGGCAGTAGTAAGCCCCTTGTCTTCAAGCTGCTGAATGGATGCATCGATAGCTTTTTCCTTGTCATCCTTCTCTGCCTTGGTTGTGTCAACCTTGCGAACTACACGCTGTTCGGGCGTTTGCAGCAGGCTGGGGGCCACATTGTAAATAACCTTTTTGGGCTGCTCGTTGTCTGCTGCCGCTTCTTCTGCTTTTTGGATGCACTCTGCATTGTTGGAGAGTGCCTTAGTAGCCAAATCATCGCGGAAGAGGTTGTAGGCAAGAATGCCGGGGATGATAACCACGAAGGGAATGAGCAGCTTGAGGAATGCGGCGAATACCACACCCATCTGGCCTTCCTCCAAGCTCTTGGAGGCCAAGGTGCGCTGCATGATGTACTGGTTAAGACCCCAGTAGAAGAAGTTGGGTATCCACAGACCCAGCAAGTATACCGTCCAGGGCATGGTGGGGTCGCTTGTTTCGCGCATCATGTGCAGCTTACCGCCGATACCGTTTACGGAGGAGTTGGCATCACCTGCGTTGAGTTCAGCCATGCGGGAGAGACCGTCCGCAAACTGGCTGCCCGTTGTGGTCATGGTGTCTACCGTGGCGTTGGAAGCAACGGAGGCTGTTTCTACCACGGGTTGCAGTTGGTTGGCATCCATACCGCCCAAGGCCATGATGGCAAAGTAGGCTACTACACCACCACCCACGATGAGGGCGGCACCCCAAATGAGGTCGGTCCAAGCACAGGCTTTAAGGCCACCGATGTACACGTACACTGTAGCTGCACCGGCAATGATAAGGCAGCTGCTCCACAGCTCCATGTCAAAGTATACGGAGATAACGTTGGCGCCTGCATAAATAACTGTGGCGGTGGGTACACCTACAAGAATAAGCAGGTTGACCAATGCCATGGTCACGCGGGATACGCCGTTGTAGCGCTCCTCCAAGAACTGGGGAATAGTGAACACACCGCGCTTGAGCAGCATGGGCAAGAATGTAAAGGCCACTATCACCAGCACGATGGCGGCAAGCCACTCGTAACCGGCTATGGCAAGGCCCAACCAGTCGGCTGCCTGGCCACTCATGCCTACAAATTGCTCCGTAGAAATGTTGGCTGCCAACAGCGAGAAACCTACCAGCCACCAAGTAAGACCACGGCCGGCCAAGAAATAGTCGGCGGCGCCTTTCTCGGCTTTTTCATCTTCGCTCTCGTTTTTCTCGTTGCCGTCAGAGGCTTTCCAGATACCCAAGCCGATTACACCTACCACGACAACGCAGAAGGCGATAATCTCCCACACGGGGAGTCTGTCTGGCTCTTGGTTTGCCTCCGGTGCTGCCGTAGCGGCTACGGTAACGGGGGCAACTCCCTCCGTGGTGGTGGTTCCCTCCGTAGTGGTGGTTTCCTCCTTGGTGGCGGTTCCCTCCTTGGTGGCGGTTCCCTCCGTGGTGGTGGCTTCTTCAGCGGGGGCAGCTTCCTCCGTGGTGGCGGTTACCTCCACCGGGGCAATACCCTCAGCGGGTGCAGCCTCCTGAGCCCAAGCGCCGAATGTCATGAGCGCAAGGGCGCTCAGCATGGTTGTCAGTTTTTTCATAAATGCAATGTGTTATGATTAAGCTTTGTACAACACGCGGGCACCTTCGCCCGGGCGGGTTACCAGATAGGTGGTTTCAATGCCGAGCGCATGGCGGTAGGCTTCCAACATTTCTTCGGCTACTTTTTCAACATCTTCGCTCTTGACGAGGGCCACAATACAGCCGCCGAAACCGCCGCCGGTCATGCGTGCGCCGTATACCGATGCGGCAGAGGGTATGCTGTCGGCCAGGCTTACCAAGGTGTCAACCTCGGCGCAGGAAACCTCAAAATCATTCTTGAGGGAGGCGTGAGAAGCGCGCATGGCGACACCTGCGGCATCCCAATCGGCTGCTGCTACGGCTGCTGCAAACTTCTCGACTCGCAGGTTTTCGCCGATGACGTGGCGGGCACGGCGGTAGCAGAGGTCGCCCAAGGCGTCTTTCTTCGCCTCCAGCATCTCAAGCGTGGCCTCGCGCAGCGAGGGTACCCCAAGTATAGCGCAGGCGTCTTCGCAGTTCTTGCGGCGGGCTGCATAACCACCGTCTGCCAAAGAGTGCTTCACGGCAGAGTCTATCACCAGTACGCTCACGTTCGGGTCTGTCATGGGTATGAGCTTGTAGGTGAGGTCTTTGCAGTCCAGCATGAGGGCGTGGTCTTGCTTGCCGTTGGCAGAGATAAATTGGTCCATAATACCGCAGGGCACGTTCACGAACTCGTGCTCCGTCGCTTGGCCGATGAGGGCGCGCTCCGTCGGTGTTACCTCCGCCCCGCAAAGGGCGGCTAAGGCCGTGCAGGTGGCTACCTCGAATGCTGCGGACGAGGAGAGCCCACCACCGCGCGGTACGTTAGAGTCTATCAACATATCTACCGCCGGCACCTTGATGCCTCGGCGCTCCAACATGCAGATAACACCGCGTACGTAGTTGCTCCAGAAGGGGTCACCGGGTTTCGTAGCATCTGCCGGGTCAATCTCAATCTTGGTATCACCCAGAGAGCCGATCCAGCGGTGTTTACCGGTGGGGGAGGGGGCCACAGCCACAACGTTGATGTTGTTGAGAGCCATGGGGAGGACAAAACCGTTGTTGTAGTCGGTGTGTTCGCCAATCAAGTTCACGCGCCCGGGAGAGGCAGCCACCACTGTGGGTTTCTGCCCGAAATATGCCTCGAAGTACGGACTGATGGTTTCAACACTGATTTCGCGTTGCTCTAAATCCATAACGGAACATTTTTAGCATATTGCAAGGCCGTTGTAAAGGCTAAATAATAAAAAGCCACCCCCCGAATTGTCGGAGTGTGGCTTGATAAATGAAAAAGGCAGCGGAAGAATGATTACTTCTTCTTGCAACCACCCTTCTTGCAGGTCTTCTTGGCCGGTTTGATGACGGTTTTGAAGGTAGAAGAAGGTTTGAAAGCGAGGGTCTGAGAAGCAGCAATCTTAAGCTCCTTGCCGGTGCGGGGGTCGCGACCGGTGCGGGCTGCGCGGGTCTTCATCTCGAAAGAACCGAAACCGATGAGCTGAACCTTCTCCCCACCCTTAACGGCGTCGCTAATGGCGTCGAGTACGGCGGTGAGGGCGGCTTCTGCGCACTTCTTTGTGGCGTCCTCGCCCAGCTTGGCCTGAATGCAATCAACAAGTTGTGTCTTATTCATAGGCCTTTATAATAACATGCAGAGTGCCCATTACAAGCGAAAAATGCAAAGTTGCTTTCATTTGATGCATTTTTTTTGTAAAATCACCTTTGTTCTGCATCATTACTGAGGTTTTAGTGATTTTTTTGCTCATTTTTGCTCAACAAAAAGGCTCTGCCGGCAAGATGCACGGCAGAGCACATGAAGAGACAAAATGCGGTGGGCAATTATCTGAGAGTAGGGGTAGCGAGGTCAAGCTTGAGCTTGAGTTGGCCGTTTTGGGTGGTGATGTTGAGTTGGGCACCTTGAATCACCCGGCTTATCTCTTTCCACTCGCGGATGCGACGCTGAGATCTGTCGTAAGACTCTTTTGCAGGGTTATAGTCCAAATACATATCATTGTCGTTTTGCGCGCGGGGCGGTGTATCTTTGTATTTTTGTTCGAGCACGGTGGCTTGTTGTTCCATCGCGTTGAGCACCGCTTGAGGGTTGAATGTTAGGCAAACACCGGCAAACTCTTGAGTCGTCGCGGTTGAGTCGGATTCTAAGTAGTTGCTGTTGGAGCTTACACTCAGCTTGGTGTCAGAGAGTGCGTAGGCAAATTGCACGCAATCGTACTCATCGACTATTGTCGATGAGGTGTAGATGGTGGTATTACCCTTGGTGGCGGGCTCGAATGTGAGGCCGGCTGCCATTTGCTCCGCATCGTGGGGACCACCGATGGCAGCCAGGGCTACCATGATGCAGCGGGTGTCATACCAAGCTTTTTCGAATGCGGCCCTGTCATTAAGCGTGATGCTGCCACTGATAATGGGGCACAAATTGCCGTTGGGGTTGGGTGCTGCATTCATCGTGAAGGTCCATCCGTTACCGAGGCTATTGTACATCTGCAGCAAGGGTTCTGCCATGATGGTTGCAATTCGGGGTGCCGATTCAGCCATGTAGGCCCAGCCTTTCAAAGCCATTTCTTCGCGTACGGGTAGGGTGGTGGCAAAACCGGTAATAATGCCGGTGCATGCCTTGTGCATGGCGGGCAAACTCGGGGCATTGTTAAGGGTGAGCGTACTGCCGTATGCATGCAAAATTGCATCCTGCGGTACATGGGTGTCAACCTTGGCTTTGGTAAACTCTATGCCACCGGCATCGCAGGAAATCTCCAAGTGTAAATCACCATCGTGCCAAGCTGTACCGGTTAGCGGTTGGTCCTGCCGGACGATACCTTTGCTAAGCTCGGCAAATAGGTTATCAATGCCGGCAATAGCCATCATGGCATCCTCTCGTTTTGCAGGGTGAGCATGGGAAATGGTGTAAAAGGCTCCTTTCATGGTTTTGCTTAAGCCCTCGAGCACATGCGTAGCCAGTCCTTGAGAGGCATTCAGAAAATCTTGTCCTACGTAGAAAGATGCCAACAAATTACCTTGCTCGGCAACTGCTGTGTGCGCTACTTTATTTGTGTTAATAAGGGCCGGTGCACCGCCGGAAACAGTAACCAGCTTTGCAGGATTTTCTGTAGTGGCAATGATGAGGTTGGTGCCTTCGATACGGGTAACCACGTAGTACGAGCGCTTGGCAAGTTGTTGTATCTCTTTCTGCGTGGGGTGGAACATGCTGAATGTGCTCGCCGGGGACGGCAGGTAAAAGCGCACACCTTTCCACCCGTTTCTCTGGTAAATGGCATGGTAGCCTCGCGTTTCTTCTCTCAATTCGCCCAACAGTTCATCTACCATTTGCTGCATAATCAATTCGCCACCGGGTTTGAAGCTGATGACGACATAAGAGCCCGGCAGGGGGGTGCTGATAAGCGCTTTACAAATGTTGCGTTCGGCCATTTTGATGGGCTGCTTGCCGGAAAGTGAATTGATATACCGACCAAGCGTGGGGGCTATTTGGGGGTCTGCAATGTGCAACCAATTCTTGAGTGCCGGGCCGAGGAAGGTGGGTAACAACTTGTTGATGAGAGTACCCGTTACCTCAAGCGTTTGTACCGCTTCTTCCGTAATACCGACGGCTGCGCTGTCTATCAGGTTGAGCTTCATGGACCCGCCGAAGTCCGGCACAATGCCCGACATAATCCAGTTAGCGCTGTCGATATTAATTGCAGCCCAAGCTTCTATGTTGGCCGGCATTTTAGACAAAGCCGTGCATTGTATATTCAATTGGGCCGGGGCGACTGTGGCCGGGGCTACTGTCTCCTCTTGAGCCTGCGTTATCGGGCTAAGCCCCGCCGCTGCGAGCAAAGCAAGTGTAAATAATTGATTTGTTCTCATCTTATGTATGCGTTGATTGAAGTAAAAAGTACTTACCCTTGATATTATCCGATTATTGATGGTAAATCAATCATTAATTACGTACACCCGCCATAAAAAATGCCCCCTGAGTTATCAGGGGGCAATGATAATTTGCTATAAAACGGAAAACGTTTACCACTGATAGTTGGCAATGGCTGCCTTCATCTCTTTTACCGCGGCAGTGAGGCCGGTGAAGATGGCCCGAGAAATAAGCGTGTGGCCTATGTTAAGCTCAGTAAGATGCGGTACGGCGTTGAGCTCTGCCAAGTTGGCGATTTGGATGCCGTGGCCGGCGTGCACCTCGAGCCCCAGTGCATGGGCACGCTCTGCAGCTGCTGCCAAACGAGCGGTTTCGGCGGCACGCTCTGCCCCCAAGGTGTTGGCAAACTTACCGGTATGCAGCTCTACCATGGCGGCACCAATGGCGGCAGAGGCCTCCACCTGGGCTATGTCCGGGTCTATGAACATGCTCACCTTACTGCCGTTGGCTTGCAACGCTGCTACAATGGGCTGCAACTCGGCCTTTTTGCCGGCTACGTCTAACCCGCCCTCGGTGGTGATTTCTTCGCGTCGCTCGGGTACCAGGCACACGTAGTCGGGTTTAAGCCCCAGCGCAAACTCCAGCATCGCGGCGGTTGCCCCCATCTCTAAATTGAGCGGCAGCGGTATCTCGCGGCGTACGGTGTGCGCATCGGCATCTTGCATGTGGCGGCGGTCTTCTCTCACGTGCAGGGTGATAGAGTCTGCCCCGCCTGCCATGGCCGCGCGCGCTGCCTCCAGCACAGAGGGCTCCGTGTTGTGCGAGTCAAGCATCGTGGCGTAGCGGGCTTGCCGCAACGTTGCTACGTGGTCTATGTTTACTCCCAGATGCATAGTAGGATATTGAATGAAGAGACCCCGCGGGATGACTCCCGCAGGGTTGGTTGTTAATCTTTAGTGCAAGAAGTGGCGGGCACCGGTGAACACCATGGCAATGCCGGCGGCGTCTGCGGCGTCAATCACCTCTTGGTCGCGTATGGAGCCACCGGGCTGTATGCAGGCTGTTACACCGGCATCAATGGCGGTTTGCAGGCCATCGGCGAAGGGGAAGAGCCCATCAGAGGCAATGACGCTGCCCTTGAGGTCGAGCCCGGCTTGGCCGGCTTTCCAAACGGCAATCTTGGCAGAGTCTACGCGGCTCATCTGGCCGGCGCCGATGCCGAGGGTGCCGTTCTTGTCGGTAAAGACGATAGCGTTAGAGTGTACCTGCTTGCACACGCGCCAGGCAAAGCGCATGGCCTCCAGCTCGTCGGCGGTGGGTACACGCTTGGTCACAACCTTTGTCTCGAGGTTGTCAAGGCCCATGGCCTCGTCATCGCGCTTCATGGTCATGATACCACCGGGGGCGGTGCGAATCATGGGCTGCTTGCAGAACTCGCGCCAGGCATCCATGTCGATGCGCATAATGCGGCAGTTCTTCTTCTTCTGCAAGATGGCGCGGGCCTCCGGCTCGTAGTCGGGTGCAATGATGACATCTGTGAAGATAGCGCCTACGATGCGGGCCAATGCCTCTGTCATCGGGCGGTTCATTACGATAACACCACCAAAGGGTGCCTGGGTGTCGGTCTGGTAGGCACGCTTCCAGGCCTCTACCAAGTCTTCGTCGTCTTGGCCCACACCGCAGGGGTTGGTGTGCTTAAGAATACCGACGGTCGGGCGGCGGAAGTTCATGATGAGCGAAGCCGCTGCATCCAAGTCGAGAATATTGGTGTAAGAAAGCTCCTTACCTTGCAGCTGGGTGAAGATGGAATCGAAATCCCCGTAGAGTACGCTGGGCTGGTGGGGGTTGTCGCCATAGCGCAGGGTTTGGCAGAAGGGCAGGGAGAGGGAGAAGTTGTTCTTGGTGCTCTCCTCGGCACGGTGCCCAAGGTAGTTCGAGATGGCGTTGTCGTAGGAAGACGTGCGCATGAACACCTTAACGGCCAGTTTCTCGCGGGTTTTGAGGGTGGTGTTGCCGTCGTGGTTTTCCATTTCCTCCAGCACGGTGTCGTAGTCGGCCGGGTCAGATACTACGGTTACAGAGGCATAGTTCTTGGCGGCAGAGCGCAGCATGGAGGGCCCGCCGATGTCGATTTTCTCAATGGCCTCGGCCAAGGTTACACCCTCTTTAGCGATGGTTTCTTCAAAGGGATACAGGTTTACGCATACTAAGTCAATGGTGGGGATGTTGTTGGCTGCAGCCTGTTGCTGATGCTCCTCCAAATCGCGGCGCTGCAAAAGACCACCGTGTACCTTGGGGTGCAGGGTCTTTACGCGGCCATCGAAAAGCTCGGGGGCGCCGGTGTAGTCAGAGATTTCGGTTACGGGCAGGCCGAGCTCCTGCAGGTATTTGCAGGTGCCACCTGTAGAGATAAGCTGTACATTCTGGGCTACCAGGCCCTTGGCAAACTTGTCCAAACCGGTCTTGTCCGACACGGAGAGCAGTGCGCGCTGAATTTTCATCGTTTCCATGTTTAAAGATAGAATTGGTGTTCATCACCGCCTTGGCGGCGGTGCCTCAACATACACCATTTTACGGCTTAATGCAAGCCTTATTTTAGCAATGCCTTTTTATCTGAAAAACGCCGGCACGGGGTTGCCCTCGCTCTGCCAGCTGTACAGCGCCATACCGGCATACAAGGCCGCAATCAAGATGATGACAACATACAAGGTGCTTACCCCGCTGCCACCAAAGTTGCCGGCCAGCACCTTGGCTTTTTGTTGCAGCTCTTCATCGGTCAGGGCTCGCTTCTTTTGTGCACCCGGCTTGACTTTGCGGGCCGGCTTTCTGCCGGGCAGGGGGCGTGTGTGTGCCGGGGCCTTGCTTGGGGCCTCTGCCACTGTTTCGGGTATAGGGGCCGTGGGGGCCTCATCGGTGTCGGGCAGGGGGGCCGTTGCTGCTTCGGTGTCGGGCTCGAGGGGGGCCGTTGCCGCTTCGGTCACCTCGGCCTCGGGGGCTGCCTTGGGGGCAATCGGCGCAAACTTGGCCAACTCTGCAATAATCATCGAGGCATCGCCTATAGAATACACCACCCCTTCTTTCATCAACTGCGGTTCATCCACCTCGGCATCATTGCCGTAGGTGCCGTTGGTAGACTCCAAATCCTCCAGCACAAACCCTTTATCGGTGCAGGTAATGCTGCAATGCCGGTGAGAGAGCCCGTCTACTCCGTTCAAGACAATATCGCACGCGTCATCGCAGCCGATGACGGTTACCTTGCCGAGAATCTCGGGCAAATCGAAGCCCTGCTTGCGTTCGTTGATGGTGATGATGAGAGATGCCATGCCTGTTTCCTGACAGTATGCCATATACCGTGCAAATTGCAATCCAAAAATATGTTCCCACCCGCAGGAATTATTCTTTTTTCGGGGCGAGTTCACCGCAAATCGAGAATCGGATGCAGAATGGCAGATGGATGGTTTTGGTAATCGGGCGCTGCATCCACCTGATTTTCACCGCTTCGGGTATTTGTTTCACCTGATGGTCAATGGTGCCTTCCGCATCGTTGCCACTCATCATACAACCGTAAGATTTTAGCTCCTTGCCATTGGCATCGGTAAGGGCAACATCTCCCATATCTGTGCCGTTTTCGCTCTTATAGGTTATACGGATAGCGGGGTGTTCTGCCTCTTTTTCGTGTACGACGGAGACGGTGAACGAGTACTCGCCCTCAACAAAAGTGGGGTTATCGGCAGGGTGCAGAATGGGGGATTCTTTCACCACATCCTGTTCGCATAGATTCAATGCCAGCGTGCCGGAGACGGTGGCGCTGTTGCCGTAAGAAAGCTCTGAGTTCAGATATACTCTTTCGGCGCTCGTAAATCCACCGGAGTATTTTAAGTCTTTACCGGTAGCGTCGACAATGCGAATGCTGTCTGCTACAGTCTCTGTCGAGATAATCTTTTTCATCTCTTCGCTCGGCCCCGTCACTTCTAGGCTTATGTTCAAGCTGTTGAAAGGTGCTTCCCTAAAACCCGAATCTTCGTCAGGGTAGATATACATCAGAGAAACTGACTCCAAGTTGACGCTGTAAGGGGGCGTTGCTTGCTCTGCTGCAGTAGCGGCATACGCGGCGGCAAGGAGCGGTAAAAAGAATTGTTTCATGGTCATTATGGGCGAGAATCAGGGTTGGGTAGTAGATTTTGCATATTGTACCCCGCGCAGCGATACGCGGAAGTTGAAGGGTATGCGTGTGGTGGTTTGTTTGGCCGGGTATTCAAACGTGATGCCGTCAAACGAATCGAGGTTATCCGTTTCGACCATATAGTAAAGCATTTGTGCCTCTCCATCGGCTTCACTGCCTGCGGGTTGCAATTTTATTTTTTCTCCTTTTTGGTGTAGGTATAATTGCGCATTCAGGTTCAGAAACTCCTCCGATGCGGTAATCTGAACGTTACGGTAAGGCAAGTGCGCGTTGAGGGGGAACAACTGAATGGCTACCGGGTGCCCTTCCACCTCTACGAGGCCTCCGGCTTTCATGTCCATGGTAAAAACTGCCGTCTTCTTTTCTGCGGATGCCTCTGCCACGGTGGCCTCTCCTTTCACCTGAATCCACGCCCCGCGTGAGGGATGCGCGCAATAGATATACGCCTTGTTTTCATTCATGCGGTCGCATTTCGTCTGTGTCGGGTACAAATTGTTTTTCTTTGAATCTACCGCATATTCCACCTGTACATCCACAATGCGCTGCCTTGCGCTGATTTTACCGTTGTTGAGAATTGTTATTACTATCGTAATCGGCCGTTCTCCACTGAAAATCTGTGTGCTGTCTGAGTCATAGCGTATAAATCGAACCGGTTCCTTACCCGGAGTCGGAAAATCAAAATCCACTTGCGTTACAGCTACCTGCGGGCGTGCTTCCCCACCCATTGCTGTGCTGCAACACAATAAGCCCCATATTATAGAGTATAACAGCTTCATATACTCCGTATATATCATTTATACATCGCCTTTGCAAGTAAAAAGGGAATTTCTGCAGGGTAAACGCATTAGGATTATGACACTTTCTTCAGATTGACAATTTACCATTTACAATTTACAAAGTTATTGAATTTACAAGCTCTTATATAAATATTCATCAGCTGAAAGCCCACCATGAGGAATTAATGTTTTTGCGCAATGTTGCGGCCATAAAACATCGTGCTGCACTCAGGCCGATGTTTTATCAGAAAATTGTAAATGGTAAATTGTACATTGTAAATAAAGAACTTACAAGGTTCGTTACCTAATGCGTTTGCCCCGGGAATTTCTGATTATACGTTCAGCCTCGGCCCCCGTTGGCCGTATCTTACAAATCATCCACCAGTGCGGTGCTTTTGGCGTAGGCGGTGGAGCGCGCCTCGAAAAAGTCCGTCTTAATGAGGTTGGCGTTGCTGTATTGAGATACCCAAGAGCAGGAGGGCGGCTCGGTCTCGTAGCCGGCGTAAAGCGGCTCAAAGCCCAGGTCCATACAGCGGCGGTTGGCCAGGTAGCGTATGTAGTCGGTAATCATGCCGGTAGAGAGGCCGGGTATGTCATTGCCGATGACATAGCACCCCCAGGCAATTTCCTGCTCGCAACCCTCGCGAATCATGGCGCGGTATTCTTCGGTAAGCTCGGGGGTAAAGAGCTCGGGCTGTTCACGTTGCAACTCGCGTATAATGTTGCGGAAGAGCCACAGGTGGGTGCTTTCGTCGCGGTTGATGTAGCGTATCTCCTGCGCAGAGCCGGGCATTTTGTTGTTGCGCCCCAGGTTGTAGAAGAACATGAAACCGCTGTAAAAGTAGATACCTTCCAAAATGAAATTAGCCACCAGCGTGCGGGCAAAGTTTTGCGGTGTGCGGTTCTTTTGAAACTCGTTGTACAGGTTGCCGATAAAGGTGTTGCGGCGCAGCAGGTGCTCATCGTTGCGCCACTGGTAAAGCACCTCGGTGCGTTGCTGCGGCTCGCAAATGGTATCCAGCATGTAGCTGTAGCTTTGGCTGTGCACGGCCTCTTGGAAGGCTTGGATGCACAGGCAAAGATTCACCTCGTTGGCGGTAATGTACTCGCTCACAGAGGGCAGATTCGCCGTCTGTATGCTGTCCAAAAATACTAAAAAGGAGAGTATTTTATCAAACGCGCGGCGCTCTGCGGGGGAGAGCTTGGGGTAATCTCGCACATCGGCAGAGAGGTTAATCTCCTCCGGAATCCAGAAATTATTCATCGCCTGGCGGTACCACCCACTCACCCAGGCATACTTCATATTATTGAAGTCGTTAAGGTTGGTGGTGTTACCGTTGATGATACGGCGGGCGAGCACTTCGGAGTCGCCCTGCGGGTTAAACAATGGTCTGCGGGTTAACTGGCACATGATTCACATTCTTCTACTTCGAGGCTTTTGGAGCGGATATAATAGACGGTTTTCACCCCGCACTCCCATGCGAGGAGGTAAAGGTTGAGGATTTGACGGAGGGTGTATTCGTTGGTAATGTACAGGTTCATGCTCTGGGCTTGGTCTATGTGGCGCTGGCGTACACCGCCCGCGCGTACGGACCAGCTTTGGTCCACCTTGTGGGCGCTTTTG
The DNA here is from genome assembly GCA_015062055.1 of Akkermansiaceae bacterium. GTDB lineage: Bacteria > Verrucomicrobiota > Verrucomicrobiia > Verrucomicrobiales > Akkermansiaceae > Akkermansia. Next base: position 2,630 of record SUVK01000051.1, on the reverse strand, counting down.
TAGTACCACAGGGTGTCGATGGAGAGCTCGGGTGCCACGCGGGGCATGAGCCCGTTCTTCTTTTCCTCCAAAAAGAAGAGTTTCATCACCGGGTCTATACCGGCGGTGGTGCCGGCAATAATGCTGGTGCTGCCGGTGGGGGCTACAGCCAGCAGGTAGGCATTGCGTATGCCGTGGGTGGCTACGCGCTCGCGCAGCTCTTGCCAGTGCGGGGCGGTGTAGTGGCGGCGCTCAAAGTAGCGGCCGTTTTGCCACTCGCTGCCTTCAAAGTGAGCATAAGCTCCTTTTTCGCGGGCGTTCTCGCAACTGGCGCAGATGGCGGCATGGTTGATTTGCTCAAAGAGTTTATCAGCAAACTGCAAGTGCTCCTCGCTCTCCCAACGTATGCCGTTTTTGGCCAGCATGTGGTGGTAGCCGCTCACCCCCAAGCCAATGGGGCGGTAGGCGCGGTTGGTAATCTCGGCATAGGGCAGGGGGTACAGGTTGAGGTCTATCACGTTATCCAACGCACGCACGGCGCTGCGGGTTATATCTGCCACCTCCTGCTCATCGTTCACATCAATACGCCCCAGCGACAAGCTGGCTAAATTGCACACCACAAAGTTGCCGGGCTTGGTGGTGGTAACAACCACTTGCTCGCCGTCTACAGTGGTAACAGTTTGGCTGACACTCTCGATGGCGCTCATGTTCTGAGCAATCTCGGTGCACAGGTTACTGCAATAGATAATGCCCTTGTGCTTGTTGGGGTTAGCTCTGTTCACCAAGTCGCGGTTAAACACAAAGGGGGTACCGGTTTCTACCGCGCTTTTCAGGATGAGGCGTACCAGGTCTTTAATCGGCACGCGCCGTTTGCTGATGCGGGCGTCGGCCACGCAGCTCAGGTAGCGTTGCTCCCACTCCTCGCCATAGCTGTCCTCCAGCGCATAGCCCTTTATGCTCTGCACCTCGTGCGGGCACATCATGTACCAGTCTCCCTCAATGTTGTCTCGCACCTGCTGCCAAAAGTAGTCCGGGTAGCACACGGCCGGGAACACATCGTGCGCCTTGAGGCGGTCATCCCCATTGTTGGTACGCAGGGAGAGAAACTCCGGCAGGTCGCGGTGCCAGGCATCCAAATACACGGCTACTGCCCCTTGGCGCACCCCCAGTTGGTCCACCGCCACGGCGGTGTCGTTGGCAAGGCGAATCCACCGTATCACGCCGCCCGCCGCCCCGGGAAACCCGCGTATCGCGCTGCCGCATGCCCGCACTTTACCGAAGTAAAGCCCCATACCGCCACCATATTTGCTCACCTGCGCAAAGTTGTCGATGCTGCGGTAAATGCCCTCCAAGCTGTCGGGCACGGTGTCGATAAAGCAGGAGGACAGCTGGTGAAACGGCTTGCGCGCATTCGCCAGCGTAGGGGTGGCCACGGTTACCTTAAGGGTGCTGAGCATGTTGTAAAAGCGCTTTACCCAGTCGGCGCGTCCCTCTTGCTCATTCATGGCTAAGTGCATGGCAATGCCCAAGAACATCTCTTGCGGGGTCTCCAGCACGCGCCCTGCATGCGTGCGTATCAGGTATCGACCATGCAGAAGCTCCAGCCCCGATATATTGAACAACTTGTCGCGCTCCGGCTCCAGTAGCTGCTCAAAGCTCTCAATCTCTGCCCGGCTGTAGTGCTTGAGTATGTACTCCCCATACACCCCCTCTTTGGTGAGGTGGTTGATTTTATCATGCAGGTTGCATATGCCGGCTTCGGCCTCGTAGCTTGCCACCCTCAGCCTGAACCTCAACAGCCAAAACCGCGCTGCTATCATCTCCCACCGTGGCGCATCTCGCGTCGTCAGCTCGGCTGCCGATTTTATCAGGCAGCCCAGCGCCGCATCGTCGCCATGCCCGTCTTTGCAAAAGGTGCGAAACTTGGCTGTGAGCTGCTGTATGCTGTATTCTTCTTCCGTAAACTCCTGCTGTATCTCTTTGAGCACGCTGTCCAATGCCGACTTCGCCTCAAAATGCTGCATCAGGTGCTCTCTTGCCGTGCGGGCGCGTGTGCGCTCATTGCGGTATAATATAAACCTCTTTGCCGCCTCATAGTGCCCTGCTACCATCAGGCTCTCCTCCACCTGGTCTTGTATTTGCTCTACTGCTACCACTTCTGCCCCGTGCCGGCGTAGACTCGCTTCTATGCTCACCGCCAAACGCTCTACCTCGCTTGCCGTCTCTTCCATCCCTACACTCTCAAACGCCAGCCGTATCACTCGCGCTATCTTCTCCCGCTCATAGGCGGCTTCTTTCCCATTTCGCTTCCGTATTCTCATGGCTCCACTGCATGTTGTATGTTGCTCGCTATTATGCCACCATATCTGTATGTGTCAAGAAAAATTATAAACATTCTAATAAAGATTATAAAGTAAGTGCTCGCCCACGCTATAATTGCTCCTCTGTATCGGGCTCTCTTGTTATTAAATTATCAAGCTGTTTGAGTCATTTTTTTTTTTTTTTTTTTTTTATTTTTTTTTTTTTTTTTTGAGCATTTTTTTCTGGCACTGCGTCAAAAAAGTCGCGTGAATGACGGGGAGGTTAGCTGCCTGAGTTTGAGCCGAAGGTAATCAACGGAAGGTAGCCCTCGGGTTTTGAGTTGGATGCGG
>SUVK01000087.1 GCA_015062055.1 Akkermansiaceae bacterium | reverse complement strand
CTCGACGCATCTTTAAAGGCAAATCAGCACGCCACATGGCACGAACAGAAAAGCTCCATTTTCTCAAAATTGCAGCGTAAATTGAAGAAAAATCACTTACTGTCGCATTTGGTCTTGCAATTCAGCGTTAACATCCCTTTCCAAATAGGTGCGCACGTATGATTCGAACAATACGCGAGGCTCAAGCCCTGCATCTTTGCTCAACACCGGGTAGCCACCGCGCCAAATACGGCGGTACAACTCACGGATATCGCACGCTGTTGCTCCGGCTGCATATTCAGCCAAGGTATCCGGTGAAAACAACGGTGCCGTTTCCCCCTGCCCTTGGCATTCGCGCTGCGACATGCTGTAGAGGTCGATTATCCCCACTCGCCCGGCCAAGCTCTCGCTCACACCCTCCATCAGCTGAAAATGCTGAGAGCCTGTCATCCAATACATGCCGTTGCGCTTGGCTGCATCCACCCGCATCTTGATAGCCCGAAACAACTCCGGTGCATATTGCACCTCATCTATCAATAAGGGTGCCTCATGCTCCCGCAAAAAACCGATGGGATCTCGCCTTGCTTCTGCAGCCAAAGTGTAATCATCCAGTGTCACATAATTCATCCCCGCAGGCAACACCTCCTCCAGCAAGGTGGATTTTCCAACTTGCCTGGCCCCCGTTAACAAAACACAGGGAAAATGCGCAGACATATATTTGACCCAGCCTGCTGCCGTGCGTGTATAATATGCGTTTTCTGCCATAACTCGCCTTTATTCTGACGCTTATGCACCCCATTGTCAAGCACAAAAGAACATTTTGCAATGCTACTGCGGATTTTCCGCAGCAGCATTGCAGATTTTTCCGTTACGCACGCTACGCGTTGTCTATAAATCATCAATAGATAGAGCAGAATTATCCGCAATATCATTGCGGATTTTTCCGCCCGATTCGCAACCCATTCTTTCTATGTTGGTTACAAACGGAACAAATTTTCTGTCGTTTCAGAGATAAGCTCACGGGCGCGGGCTACATCTTCGCCATGAGAATTACCCTTACTACGAGCAACGGTAAAGATAGCACGCAACTCGGCATTAAGTTTATCAATAGCGGCTCGGGCCTCGGGGGTACCGAGGGCGACAGCACGCTCGCGCAGGATGCGTATTTTTTCTGCATCCTCAATACCATCTCTCAAGCGCTCGAAACGAATAGAGCTACGCGCACCGGGGTACACCAAGAAACAATCGCCCGAGGGCCATTTACCGAAATCGGTGCACTGCAGCGGATTCTCATTCCAAGAATTATAGGCCCAGCGCAAGAAACCATCTAACCCGTTGGCAGCAACAAACAGGCCGAGCCACTCTGCCTCGGCGGGTGGGGAGAAAGTAAAGGTGTTGGGTTTTTGCGGGTGCAAACACACATAGATGGTGGTCTTTTTACCCTGAGCTTTGCGCTCTGTCAACAGGTCCCCCGGCACGGTATCGGCATGAGTGATGATGGGCGAGAGGTCGTACACCTCTCGGGTAAGAGTGGTGGGCTTATTAACCGCTGATACAATGTGCAGCTCGGGCGCATACTTATGCACCATGGACATGGCGGCGCGGGTCATGTGGTCGGGGCGTTCATCCAACGCTATGCAAGTTTTATGCAACCAGCCTTTTTGCAGCAAGTGAGCACGGAACGCGGTAAGGAAAGGGCCCCACGTTTGTTCCCACACGGGGGAGTTGACATCAAGCTTGATATACTCGTACTTACCGGTAGCTTCATCCAAGTAGCGCACTTTCATGTGCCACGGCACCATGGTATAGCAAGAGATTTGCTCGGTAATGCCGATATCATTCATCATGAAGCTCACCCAAGCATCGAAAGCAGAGAAATCGTAACGCCAGGTGCCGTCCGCGCCTTTAATCCACTCAATATTAGAGGGAAAATCATCATGGGTCTGGCCGTTCCAAGCTTCATCAAGCAGGGTGCAGGTAATGACTTTTTGCCCTGCCTGCGCCAGCATGGTCATATACGGGCGCATGGCATCAAAGTGCTCGGGGCTCCAGGGTTTTACCTTGTGCCAGCGGGCAACGCTTTGAGGGTGCTGCCAGAGGTCCAGGTGAAACTTCCACTCGGCAGGCGAGGGTAACACCCCCTGCTCTACCACCAACTCTATGGGGACTTCTACCGAGGGTGTCACACCACGATAGGACTTACCGCTTGCATACGCGGCGCCCAACCTCAACGTACCACGGTACACACCGGGCGCGGCATCTGCCGGTATATCCAACTGCACCATAAAAGCCATGGGCATGTTTCTGCCCGGAAAAAATTCACGTCGCCAGCAGGGCGACCCCACAATATCGGCCACGGGTTTACCATGAGCCATTGTTTCATGCACCGGGAGACACTGCGGTTGCAGCACAGTCTCAGTATTCTCAGCTTGCAAAGCAGAGCATCTTAACCGGCCTCCCTTATACAACGTCACCGCAGACCACGCCACCACCTGCGCGCTCACACGCTCACCACGCCAACCACGTAAACGGATGACATCTTGAATCTGTTGCTCGGTAGGCAAGGTATTTGCCACCAAACGCTCGTTATCTTTCAACACAACCAAATGAGGAGCGGGGGGCTTGGCAGCCATGGCAAATGCACCACACAAAACAAAGGGAATCAAAGCTTTTACGATATTCATGGCATAAATCACCGGTACGTAGCATGTATATCAGTTTACACCTACCAAGTCAAGCGAAAATTATGATGCCGGTTGCAACTGCAAGTTGTAAAATCAAATGCGACACCGAAAGCCCTCCCAAAAAGTCTCCAAAGGAGCCCAAACTGCCCTAGCAGGATGGGGGATAGGGGGAAGGACGGCAATGAGTCCTT
>SUVK01000050.1 GCA_015062055.1 Akkermansiaceae bacterium | reverse complement strand
TCGACGCATCTTTAAAGGCAAATCAGCACGCCACATGGCACGAACAGAAAAGCTCCATTTTCTCAAAATTGCAGCGTAAATTGAAGAAAAATCACTTACTGTCGCATTTGGTCTTGCAATTCAGCATATTTGAGTTTTTTTGCTGTATCGTGGGTTGCCGGGTCATGTTTAATCTCTGTGGTAAGGGGTGCCGGCCAGCATGGTATGCAGGCGGTAGATTTGCTCCAGCAGCACCACAAGGGCCAGCTCGTGTTGCATGGTGTGGCGACCCAAGGAGAGCACGTGGTCGCATTGTTGGCGTAGGGCGGGGGTGTGACCGTCTGCCGCGCCGATGAGGAAAGCTACATGCTTGACGGCCCTCATTTGCCAATCTTTGGCGCGTTTTTCCAGCTCGCGAGAGGTCCAGTTTTCGCCTCGCTCATCCATGGCAATGCGCAGGCAACCCTTGCTGGCCTCCAGTAGACGGGCGGATACCTCCTCTGAGCTGCCGGCCTTGACATAGCGTATCTCTACCTTACCGAATGGCTTAAGGCGTTCCTCAAAAAAGGCAACACCTTGTCGTGCATAGGCAATGGAGGGTTTAGCCGCTGCAAATATAATAAAATCCATGCTCTTTTATGAATGGTGCCTTAAATAATGGTGCAGCTCATCCACGGAGCCGAACAGCGGTATGCCTTGTGAGGCCAGCTCTACGATATCCGCATAGCCCCATGCCACCAACACGGGGCGGCAGCCGGCATTGCGAGCCGTGACTGCATCAAAAAGGGAGTCTCCCACCAGCGTTACTTCTTGCGGCTCAATGCCCCATTGCGCTGCTATGTGTAGCAGAGAATCCGGTGCCGGTTTGCGCGGGAACTCGCCCGTGTACCCCAATATGCAGCTGAACGGTATGTGCGGAAACAGGGCTCTCACCATGGGCTCCGTTACCTCGTGCGGTTTGTTGGAAAGCACGGCAAGCATGGCTCCTTCGGCACTCAACCGAGCAAGCATGTCGATAATACCGGGGTATGGCAGCGTGTAATCCCCTTGCCAGCAGGTGGGGTATTCTTTGCGAAAATGCCCGTGCATGGCTTCCAACTCTGCAGGTGGGGTATGCTTGGCATCTTCATACCCCAAGGCTTTGCCACATAAATTCGCAGCCCCGCTGCCAATCATGGTGCGAATGGTGGCAGGGCTGAGCTCTGTACGACCCAACGCCCGCAGAGAGCGGTTCACGCCCTCTGCTATACCCGGCAGAGAATCTACCAAGGTGCCGTCCAGGTCAAATACAATATGGCTTTTCATCAGCGAAGGAATCCGCGTTCGGAGCTGCGGAGGAACTCTATGAGGCGCTGCACGTGCGGGTTGCTGCCGTATTTTTCGTCTTCCTGCACGGCGGGTATATTGTCGGTGACAATGGCTTTTTTGTCCAAGAAGAGCTTACGGTAGGCAAACTTGAGGGCGCGAACATCCTCATCAGCAAAGCCTCGGCGTTGCAGACCTATGCTGTTGACCGTGCGAAGCTGGGCAGGGTTGCCCTCTGCTATCATATAAGGTGCTACGTCTTGAGTAATGCGGGCGCAGCCACCTACCATGGCGTGGTCGCCCACGCGAACAAACTGGTGCAGGGCAGCGCACCCACCGATAATGGCCCAGTCGCCGATGGTGCAGTGACCCGCTACGCCGGCATACCCGGAAAGAATGCAGTGGTTGCCCACATGGCACTCGTGCCCACAGTGGCTGTTAATGAGGAAAAGGTTGTGGCTGCCGATGATGGTCTTAGTCTCGGGTGTGGTCGAGCGGTTGATGTTGCAGTTCTCGCGGAACACGTTGTAGTCGCCCACCTCCAGATATGTCGGCTCTCCCTTGTACTTCAAATCCTGTGTCTTGAGACCAATGACGGAGAAGGGGAAAAACTCGTTGCCTTTGCCGAAGGTTGATGGTCCTCCGAGCACTACGTGGTTGTGCAGCACACAGCCTTCGCCGAGTTTTACATGCGGGCCTACTACGCAGTAGGGCCCTACTATTACGTCATCCGCCAGTTCGGCGGTCGGATCTATTATTGCAGTAGGATGAATCTGAGCCATAGCTGCATTCTAACGCCAATACCGCTTCGCTTCAAGTAAAAAATCCCCTACCGACCTAAAAAATCACGTATTCTGTAAGCTGTGTAAACATAAAGTTTACTCTAATTTTTGGCTTACTGCTTGACAAACGTGTTAAATCATGTATATTGATGCGCGTGAGCAGCCCGGAAGTACCAACGCTACGATTGCCGATATCCAATTATGACGAGATGCGCCATATGCGCAACTCGCAGTTGGTGTGTGTGCTTCGCTCCGCTGTATTAGCCCCCGAAAAGGTGCGTCGGTTTCGCCCGGCGCCTCCCGCAGATTATGATGCCTACCGCGTGCGTCTGGAGGCAGAGTGTATTTGTGTAGATTTGCTATCCGACGGCAGTGCCGTGTTTTGCTGCAGGTTTGAATCGGCAGAAGGATATTGAAGTATTGTAGCCTTATAGAGATGAAAAATCTGTTCAAAATAACGCCGCTTTTGTTATTGACTGCGTGTAACCATCCTGTGAATACGCAGGCAAGTGGCTTGTGGGGCGAAGAGCTGTTGCCACTTACCTCGGTCCGGCCCCGGGTCGAGGTGTACGAGGTAGAGTTTTTGCCGGTGCTGCCGAATACCCCCGATACGCTGGTGGTAGGGCGTTTTCATGTGCCCGATGGTGCCGAGCTTCAATATGATAACGAAGCAATGGTGCAAACCATTAAACAACGCGCCGCAGCCATGGGCGGCAATACCATCGTTTACCCGCATACAGGGATTAAGGTGGTAACGGTAGCCTATGTACCCATCGAACCGAGTTTGCACGGCGGCGATGAGTATTAAAGCTGCCTCTTAATTGACGGTAAGTAAAAATATTTGAGAGATTCTAAAAAATGTTAAAGTTACTCTTGACTCTAACATCGTTTTATGATTAACTTTTGGTCCTGTCATGACTGAGAAAGCTCGCTATACAATTTCTGCCCTGTCACGTAAGACCGGATTGTCGGTACACACCTTGCGTTTTTATGAAAAGGAGGGTATCATACGTCATGTAGAGCGTACGGAATCGGGGCGGCGTGTTTATGGGGAAGACAGCATCGGGTGTCTGATTGGGGCACTTTGTCTGAAACAGGCCCGTCTTACCTTGGCTCAGATTAAAGAATTTTTTGATTTGACGGTGAGAGGCAGCGAGTCTTTGCCCCACCGCTTGGAGATGCTGACAACGGCTCGCGAGAATCTGGAGTTTCTCAAGAATAATATCAACAAGAGCATTAAGTTGGTAGATTTCTTTATCGACGGCACCAAATCTGCCATGGAGGCCATGAAGAACGGCGACAACCCGGATGAAGCATTCCCTCTGTTAACGCGAGAGGGCATAGCCACAATACCGACGATGGTTACAGAGGAAGGCAAGCTTGAGCCCTACATGCCCGCCATTATTGACGATATGGATGATTGAGCTTCGCCGCAGAGGCAATGGTGACTATCTTCGGTAGCTGAGTTTATGCAAACGCAAACAAGTAATTCACCGCGTATACGCAAGGTGATGGTGGCGGTACTGGCTGCCTTGTTTATGGCACAACTGGGGGCAGGGGTTTATGATTTGTTGTTTACCAACTATTTGAGCGATGCGCAAGGACTTAATGCGCAAGAGCGAGGTTTTTTGGAGCTCCCCCGTGAGTTGCCCGGTGTGCTGAGCCTGCTGGTCATGGGCTCTCTGTTCTTCCTGAATGAGGTTCGCTTGGCGGCGGTGTCGGTGCTCTTGGCTGCGCTCGGCAGCTTCTTCATGATGAACTTGGGGCCGGATGCCACCCTGTGGCAATTGAGCATGTGTGTGGTAACGGCCAGCCTCGGCCTGCATATTCTCATGGGTACGGTAGATTCTATTGTGATGCATACGGCTCGCCCCGAAAACCGTAGCTTGCGTCTGGGACAAATGCGAGCCCTTGGTACTGCCGCCACTTTGCTGGGGGCCGGCTACGTGTGGGTAAAGTGGCAATTTAACAGCAGTTTCGCAGTAGACTACGCTCTTGTCATCTGCTTTTTCCTGCTGGCCGCTGTGCTCCTCTTTTGTATTAAATCGCCCGATTTTCCCCGCCGTAAGAGTTTCCGTGAAAACTTTATTCTGCGTCGCAAGTACGCGGTGTATTATGGTATCGAAACCTTGCACGGTATTCGCAAACAGCTCTACATCACCTTCGGTTATTGGTTGTTGGTCAATACGATGGGCCAACCTCCCGAAAATGTGGGTAAAATTATGCTCATTGCCGGCGTTATCGGCCTCTTTACGCAGCCTTTGATTGGTAAGAGTATCAAGCGCTTTGGTGAAAAACGTGTGACCATTTTTGATAGCATGGCCCTCTCGGTGCTTTGTTTGGCGTATGCTTTCGCTCCTACCGTGTTGCCCGCTCATTGGGCTGTGGGGGTGATTGCCTGTTGTTTCGTGTTAGATAAAATTTTGTTCGATCTCGGCATGGCGCGCACCACTTACATTGCTCGCATTTGTGGCGACCGCCGTGCTGATATTACCCCTTGTATCTACACCGGCATTGCCATCAATCATGTCGCCTCTATTACCTACGGTATTATCGGTGGCCTTATTTGGTCCTTCTCCGGTGGCCCCCAAGCCGTCTTCCTTACCGGTGGCCTCGCCGTGGTAGCGGCCGGCTTCTTGGCCAGAAAAATGAAGTAATTCTCCGTTTTTTACTTCAATATGGCCACTTTTTGGGTAAAATGAAAATAATTTTTAATAAAAAATGAACAAATTTTCAAATTTGATAACTTTTAGCTTGCAATACTAATTAAAATATGTATACTAAATAGTGTTCAGCGGGGGTGCCTCATCGCCAATGCGATTTCGAGAACCATCACCGAACCCGGAACTCAATTTACTAACAAAAAATATAAAACTATGATTCGCAAATTATTCTCAGTGCTCGTAGCCGGTTGTGCTTTAGTAGCCTCCACAGTATACGCCCAAGCCGAAAAAACAAAAATGGCTCCCGGTATGATTTTAAGAGTTTGGTCCGAAGTTGATGCCAAGACCGAAACCGTGGCCGACTTGGTACCTTTCGGCGGTGTAATCGATACGGGTGACACGTTTGAAAGTGCTCGCTTGCATAAGATCTCTACCGTTGCTCCAGCATTAAAAACCGGGGGCGATACTTATTGTGCCGTCGAATGGTCCGGGTATGTAAAGATAGAAGAGGCCGGCAAGTATGTGTTGTCTGTTTCCCATGATTCTTATATCGATCAAGCTACTTTCTTTGCATCTATCGGTGGTAAAGATGTTTTGAGCTTTGTTAAAAAGAAGTCCAACGTAGGCGCCAAGCAAGTTGTGCTTACTCTTCAGCCCGGCTATCATCCCATCACTTTCCTGAGTGTTCAAAGAAATGCTAACACCCGTGTTATGTCGTTTGAGGTAAAGATTCGCCCTGCTGATGAAATCGACGCCCCGGCTATGAAGGTGAAAGATTTCTTCTACCAAAAGAAGTAAGTCGAGAGACTAATCGTTACTATTCAGATAAGAGACGGCTTAAATAGTATTTCTCATATCATGGAGCAGAAAGACCACCCTCGTTTTTCTAACCACAGTGAAAAAATGAGCAGTATTAAGTCATTGAGCATTCTTCTGTTATCTCTCGGAGTATTTTCGGCTCCCATGGCCATTGCCCATACTCAGTTCAGCGTTGATGCTGAGTATGCGGCTGCCGTGCAAACCCCTGTTCGTTATTCGAGACAGGCCCCGCAAAATTCTATCTGCAAACCGCTCGAAAACGCTATACCGACCGGTACAGAGGTCATCCCCCTCACGGAGGCCGTCATTGATAACAGCGATCGCTTTAAGTCGAACCCGGAGGCAATTTACGAAAACCCCGCATGTGTGGTGCCCACCTCTGCCGCCGTTATCGCTGATGAGATGGTTATAGTGGAATCTAAGGGCGTTAAGGCAAATCCTCATGCAATATACGAAAACCCTGCATGTGTGGTGCCCACCAATGCGTCTCCCTTACCCGTATCAACAGAGGTAGAGGTAACAAAGGGTATTAACTCAAACCCTCGTGTTATTTACGACAATCCTCCCTGCGTGTGGGACAAGAAACCAAAATCACTGCGCCCCAATCAGGTGATTATCGAAAAATAATACACTTTCGGCAATACAACCTAACGTAGAAACCGCGCTGCATGTGTTCCGGTTTCTAATATAAAACAAGCCATCGCCTCAAATGCGGTGGCTTGTTTTTACAAGTTTTTCAGCAACTCTGCTGCTTTTTCCGCACAAAAGGCTACGCAGCGTTCGCAAGGGCGGGCATCGTAGTAAGCCTTAGTGCGTTCATTGGGGCGCGCGCTTTCCTGCACGTTGGCGTCCAAGTGCAGTAATTCTCGGCAGGTAAGGGTGCCGAACTCTTCCTTAAAGGCATCTGCCAGTTCTCGCACCAGAGAGAATACTACCTCTTTTTCTTGCGGCTCCCCGGTGAGATTGCCCTTGCAAAAGCCTGCCACCATGGTGAGCCCGCTGAATGCGCCGCACATGCCACGCATGCGGCCAACCCCGGCACCGAAGCCGGCGGAAAAGCGCAGGGCTTGTTCCGTGCTCAATGCCATCTCGGGCGCAAAGGCCGCAAAGACGGATTGCGCACAGTTAAATCCTTGATGAAAGAAAGCCAAAGCTCGTTCTGCTGCGGTGCCATTCATACCCCGGTTTGTTTATTTTTTTCGATTTTTCTTGCTACCGGCAAACTTCGTGTAGAAGCCGTCGCCGGTGTCGCGGGTATCGCGTTTGCGGAAACCTCCCTCACGGCGAGCGTCCTCGTAGCGATCGAATCGCTCCGCTTTTTCACGGCGCGGGGCATTGCTAAACCGCTCTGCTCGTTCAAATCGGCTGCCGCGCTCTAAGCGTTCGCGGCGGGTGGGGCGGAACCCATCGTCCGTGTGGCTGCGGCGGTCTCTTACATTGACACGGGGGCCTGCATCTTGACCGGGTATGCCTTTATCCTCGCGGAGATTAACCTCGTAGCCGCAGATGTGGCAGGTGGCAAGTCGCTCGCAAAGTTGCGGGGCAATCTCAGGCGATACCTCGATGATGGAATGCTTGAGGAAAATCTTAATATCACCCACGCTCCCCTTGGGGGCACCGCCCTCGTTGTAGAAGAGTCCGGCAATATCCTTGGGCCGAATCCCAATCAATTTACCACCGTTCATGAACAACTTGGTACTCTCTTGCAGGGCGCTCCAATCGTTGCCTTTCTCGGTTGCCACGGTGGTGTCGGCATCCGCCGCCTTTGTATTGCGGCGGCCGGGGCGATCCTCGGGTATGGCTTGCAGCTCGCAACTGCCCTTGCTTACAAGCAGCTCAAACATAGCAGCCATGATTTGTTCGGCAGGCATGTCGATGTCTTTGAGCTCATCGGGCAATTCGGTGGCTTTGGCCGCTTTTTCAATGATGTCGTCTACCAATGATTCGCGACGCGCTTGCTCCACTTGGTGTGCGGTCATTACTTTTTCTCGGGGCATGCGCACACCCACAAAACGTTCGATTCGGCCCAGCAGGGAGAAGTCTCTGCGCCCGATAAAGGTTACGGCCTTGCCCTTGCGCCCGGCTCGTGCCGTGCGCCCTATGCGGTGCACGTAGTCCTCGGGGTCTCGCGGTAACTCGAAGTTGACCACTATGTCTACATCATCAATATCAAGCCCGCGTGCAGCAATATCGGTGGCAACCAGCACATTGAGATTCCCCTTGCGGAAGGAGTCCATCACGCGCTCTCGCAGGGTTTGCGGCATGTCCCCATGCAGGCGGTCTACAGAGTAACCGCGTGCCAGCAAGCCGTCTACCACATCATCTACCACTCGCTTGGTGTTGGCAAATACAAGCCCGCGCTTCATGCGCCCCATCTCAATCAAACGGCTCAGCACCTCGATGCGGGAGGAGAACACCACCTCGTACACGCATTGCTCGCAGGTGGGTACGGTGAGTACGGGGCGCTCGATGCTGATTTCTTGCGGCTCTTCAGAAAGGCGGTTAATCAGCGCACGGATGGCAGGCGACATGGTGGCCGAGAAAAACAAGGTTTGACGATTTACCGGCAGCCGGGCTACTATGCGGTCAATATCCTCCTGAAAACCCATATCCAGCATCTCATCCGCTTCATCCAGTATCAGGGTGGTGATATTGTCCGTCTTGAGCTCCCCTTGCTCCATCAAATCGATTACTCGACCGGGGGTGCCAACCACAAACTGTACACCCCGTTGCAACGCGGCCAGCTGCGGGGAAAATGAGGTGCCTCCGTATATCGGTACGGCCGATACGCCGTCTAAAAACAAAGCCAGCTTGTCAACCTCTCGGCATATTTGCACCGCCAGTTCGCGTGTGGGCGCCAGGCAAAGTACTTGCACCGCGCGCAGGGCGGGGTCTACATTCTCCAACGCCGGTATCGAAAACGCCAGCGTTTTGCCGGAGCCCGTGTGTGATAACCCCACAATATCTTTACCTTCCAGCGCGGCGGGGATGGCCTGCTGCTGAATGGGGGAGGGGGCCTCGAAACCGAGTACCTCTATCGCTTCTAAAATTTCCGGGCAAATTCCGAGTTCTGCAAATGACATAGACGGCCGCAAGAATGCACGATATGCCTGCTTTTGTAAAGCTTTTTTTTCATCTATTCATGGCAGTGCTGCACAAAAAAGCCGCAGTTGCGATGAACTGCGGCTTTTGAATGAATAAATTGTAGTTTAATTTACTTTCTGCGGCGGCGTGCTGCCAATGCTGCCAGCGCCAGCAAACTCAGCGTTGCGGTTGCAGGCTCGGGTATCGGGGCACTGTTGAATACATATACCAGCTGGTCTTGACTATCGTACGCCAAGTAAAGAGCCTCATCCCACTCGCCGGCAAATACCGTGCTCATGGCATGTTGCTGGGTGGTGGTCGTCGTTGTTTCCACTGCCAGTAGCGCCTCGCCTATGGTGAAGTTACCCACCGAGAAGAGATCCAGCCTCTCGCCGGATTTCAAGCCGTTAATGGCGTCCAGCACGTTGCCGTCGAGGGTGAGTGCTGTACCTAACTCCATGGCCAGCGTCCCCGTTACGGTAACCGGGGTCTTGTCGGTGTAGTTGAGGGTCAGCGAGGAGGCCGAGCTGAGGTCGAGGTTACCTTTAATGGTAGCACCACCTGCCAACTTGGCTGAGCTTGCTTTGATGATGCCGTTTTCTTGTGCACCAATGCTCACGCTGGAAGCCTCTTTCACATTGATGCTTGCCAGAGCCAAGTTTTCTATCCCGACAAACGAGGCCTTGGTTGAGGTGTCTACCGTCAACTGCGTCATCGTTATGCTGTCCGAGGTAAAGGTAGTGCCTTCTTCGCTGCTGTTTTTAACGGTAACATTCATGCCCTTAGCATTGTTTTGAATGGAGCTGTTTACCGTTGCCGCGCGAGTGTAATCAAAGGTTACATTGGCATTACCATTGGTTCGTGAATGAATGACGCTGTTGTTGACTACTACGGCCTTATCTGCTGCGATATTGGCATCGGTGTAGACAACATCGTGCTCGCCGCCTACAACTTCCATCTTACCCGTCCACCCCGATACATCGCCAGCGAACTGATAGGTTAAATGCACTGCGGTCGTGTTCTTGTCAATCAAGAAGTTACCGGTGCCTGATACGGAGCCGGTAAACTTGTTTGTTTCCGTGGCGTATCCGTTGTTAATCTCGAGGGCTGCTTTGGCGCTGGTATTAAGCAGTACCACGTCTGCATCTACGACGGTGTTTTGCGGCAAGAACCCGCTGACCCCATTAAAGGTAATAGTATTACCGGCCTTTATGCCTTGGGTCTTAATCTCTCTGGCTCCACCTCCGTAATCTGCATCCGAGGTGTCGGTGAAGACTACGTTCACCCCGGCATTCTCAGCAACATTCATGGTCAAATTGCCATGACTCTGTTTTACCTGAACCTGCCCGGTGTAATTATCGCTGCCGTCAATGGTAACAACCAGCATCTCGCTACGGGCTGCGTCATCAATGACCAAATTGCCGCTCCCCGACAATTTTTCAATGTACCATTGCGAGTTCCAGGTGCTCGTAACATTTAAGTTACCATTCAGCGTGGTTGTGCCGGCAAAGGTGAGCGCCTTTTCACTGTCCCCCATATCGAAGAGCTCCATCTTACTGCCGTTGGTGCTCACGGTTACGTTGCGGAAGGTGTCCGCTTGGTTGTCGAACTCAATTTCGGCGTTGTCGAGTTCAATATTGGAGAAATAAGCAACCGAGGCCATAGCGTAATTGCCGCCGGCCAGATGAAGCTTACTATCGCGCACGGTCAAGGTGCCGGTAGATTTTGCGGATTCACCGGCTAAAAGCTTAACATCGGTTGCGAGTACGACGTCGCCGCTGCCGGAGGTGTTCGCAAAAATTGCGGAAGCCGAGGCATTGTCACTATCTCCGGCAATGGTCACAGTGCGACCACTTGCTACAATCATCCCGGTGGCTCGGCCCGTGTCGGCTGTAGCATTGCTGCCGCCAATGGTGATATCGGCCGTGTTGACACGGTAGATGGTATCCGTGGAGGTGCCGCCTACAAAGGTAACGTCGCCGTTTTCATCTTGAGTCAAAGTTGTTGTGGCACCTGCATAGGTTGCGGTGGTCGGTGTCATGTTTACGGTGCCACCATTGTTGTTCACCAACAAGTAGGTGCTGCCCGTGGTGGTTTGGTAGCCATCCGTCCCGTTGATGCTCAGCCCGCCAATCTCGCCGTCCTTTACTATGGTGAAACCGCTGAGGTCATCAGCAATGGTGATGTTGCCGTTGATGGTGATGGTGCCGGAGTTCTCAATGGTATTGCTCAGGTTGATGACCGATGCGGCATCTGCTCCTATGCTCAGGTTCATGTTGGCACCGTTGGTAATCGTGCCACAACCTTCTATGCTGCCAATGCTTACATTATAGGGGTTGTCTCCGCGAGAGAAGCTGAGGTCTCCCGTGCCGGTCAGCTTGCCTATGGCTAGGGTTGATGCCCATGTGGCGCTCGAGGTTAAATCGGCATCCAACTGAATTTCCCCTATAGCAATGCCCTTGTCGTTTACGACTGTGGCTTCATGAATGTCCATGGAGGCATTTTGTTTAACCTTGACTACGCTTATATCGGAGTCTGCGGCGAATAGGCGCATGTTGCCTCCATCCAAATCGATGGATTTAATCGATGATAAATCGATACCCCAACGTCCGTTCCATTGGGAATTATCGCCGACAACCAGCGTGCCGCCTTTTACTGCGATGGTGCCCTCAAATGCAGGCTTGGTAGAGGGAGTGTCCGGATAATAATAGTGGTCAGTGCCTTGCAGTACGGTGTCTTGATAAGTTTCGATAACACCGGTGCCGGTTGCGTTGAAAATGGTATCTGCGGCATTGCTGTTTTTGAATGCCAGCACACCGTTGGCGTCAATCTTCAGACTGCCGTTGTTGCGTACATTGGTAACATCTACTCGGGTGTCAATAACGGCTTGGGCTCCTGTTGCAGTATACAAGTCTTTAACGATGATTCCACCGTCTGAGCTGACGGTTACACTGTTGCTGAGCGCTGCGAACGAATCGATCGTTTCACCATCGGCAAAGCTGATGGCGGACCCAGCGGTATCTGCGTTTACGCCCAAATACTTGCTGCCGGAGGCAATGTCTGCATACGCTACCCCCGTGCCGTTGTGGCTCCAAGTTTGCTCTGCTGCTGCAAAGCTACCGGCGCCTAATTGAACTTGGTATCCGGTGGTTGCCGTGGCGTCTTTGATTTGCATGCCTGCCAGCGTGGCGCGAATATAATAGCCAGGCGTGCGGTTATTTATCACTATGTTTCCGCATACTCCGGTTACGTTGATGGAGTTTGTATCATCGTATGTGGTTACACCTGACGGGTCTCCGCAATCGCCCCATCCGCCTTCGCCGGTTTGGTTGGTGCCACCAATATATAGGCTGTCCCATTCACCGCAATAGGGGCGTACTGCCCGGTTGTGTCGGCAGACATGTAGAAAGTGACATCGGATAACCAGTAATTGTGGTTAACCGTAATGGTGTAGACTCGGCTCCCAAGGTTATCATGATTAGGTACGTCAATGTAGCCTTGCTGCACAACACTTGTAAGTGTGTCGCCCGGGTCTATGTCGCTCTGCCAAGAATTATGCACATTGGAGATTGTAATGGTGCCGGCGGCGGTTCCATCTTGATTATTAACAACGGTTCCTGACGTATTTGCCGCTGCAACATTGTTCCACCCGGAGGCTGCTACGCCTCCCAGCTCACCCGTTATGTCGGCTGTGACACCAACCCCGTTGTGCGTAAAGTTTATGCTGATGCTGTCTGCCGCGTACGTTGTGGGCATAAATGCCGCCAGTAATGCGGTGAGTAGCATTTTAGGAAGATGTAATTTCATTGTAGTAAATTATTTGCGTTTTTGTAAAAAACGAACGCTCCTTGCGCAATGAGTCGTCGCTTTTTCTTACTGTTATTATATGCTTTTTTTATGAGATGTACAGAAAAAAGATGCCATAACATCAACCGATTGCCCATTTTCGTTTTTTTGCTTCCCGAAATGATGGATAGTTCGGCAGGTGTGGGAACAATTAGATTTTTTTTGCCTGTTTTGACGTCGGAATTGTCACTAACCTCATGTTACAACGTGTAGTACATCATAGTGAGTCTCGCTATGATGCCACCCCGTCATCCGGCGGGACTCATTAAAAACGACACAGATTCCGCAACTTGACTTTGTGTTGCGAGAGCTTTGCAAGGAGCAGCCCCGCTGAGGGCGAAACCGTGGGTAGGCATAAAAATAAAGCAGTCCCCCCGCCGAAGGGCGGGGTGGCATAATGCCGTGTGGCGCGATATAGTCTGCTCCGTTGGTAAAGCTGCTGAAAATTGCTATTTCCTAATTGTTTTAACGCGTATAACGTACCGGAAAATCAGCTTATCGCTCAAGCGCGTTCAGGGCGGAGAGCGTCTCGCTGATGATTCTTCGAGCTTGTTGGACATCCTGCGCGTGTCTTATTGCCTACGCAACTGAAAGTTTCTAAAATATGCCGGCAGGAGAGCTTAGCTCAGCGCCTGTCGAGTATGTATTATAGTAAAAACCGTTGTTCCTTATGGAATGACGGTTTTTTGTAATTTTTTTTGAGCTTATTTTTCCGTTTTTCGAGTGATAATTCGTTTTAAGCGATTCAAAGCAGGCAAGGGGAGGGCGTGTTTTGCGTCAGCAGAGTATTTTTGGTCGGTGGCAGATGCCGGGGTTGCTGTTACCGAGATTAGGGAAAGACTGCCGATGACTTTTCCTTTTTGGTCGAGAAACACTAATTTATGGGTGCCTTTGTACTTAACATACCTCACCCCTCTTTTTTGCAAAGGCCTTAACTGTTGCAAGATAGCCAACACCTCTTGCATCTCTTCGGTTGATAAAGTGTAAGGCGGTGGGTTTTCTGCTTTTGCGGAAAAATGCTCGTACTCAATATCAATGCGAGTTGTTATGGGGATGAGCTGCTGAATGCGCGTTGTTGCACTGCTGCTCTTCTGAGAAAAGTCGGGGGCTGCAGCCTGCACGATGGCCGGTGCCATGCAGAAGAGCGCAGCCGGGAGTATTCGGTTCATCATTGACGGATTAGTTTTTGAAAACGCTTGAAATCTTGGCGAGAAAGGAACATGCTTTCTTTCGCTTCGCACTGCTGTGGGGTGCGAGCCGCGGCTGAGTCCGTGATGTCTTCGGCCGTCAATGTGCCGATTTGTTGCCCTTGGGCGTCGTAAAAGCAAAGCGTGGTAGTTGTACGTGTCAGCCCTTGGATACGTCCCTTAAACGGCAGTGGCTTCACCCGCCTGAGAAGGGTACATATTTCTTTCGTTTGTTTTTTGTTTAATGAGACGAGACGAACACAATAACAGGTGTTACCCCAGTATTGTATCTTAACCGAAGCACTGCGTTGCAGCAGTTGGTGCAGGGTAACAACTGCTTGTTGATGCTGTGCCGCGGCCTCGGCATCTTCTTGCTCAGATACCTCGGGATAGTCCCGGTTGATAATGTATTGCCACAGGCGGTAATCGCTCTCTCGCAAAGCCAGACAGGCCCCCTCGGCGTGAGCACTCTCTCTGCTGCTTGCCGCCGAGATGATATGGACTTCTTCATCAAAAATTCGTTTTCCGTTCTTATCGGTGCAAACAATCCTCATTTGCGGAGCCATCGGGGGTGTGGGGCTCGACGTGTGATGGTCGACCACTATTGCTCGCTCCAAAATCGTGTGCACGGTTTCTTGCTCATGCCGATTCAGGGAGATGGTGCGCCTTTGCGGGCCAAGCTGTACCAGCGTAAGAGATTCTGCTCGCCCCAAAGCGTTAAATAATTCGTGCCTCACGTAATGGTTCAGCGATGTTGCCGGGCTTATCGGCTCGAACTTTTGTTGCTGCGCGCTGCAGCCGCATAAGATAACTGCAACGGCACTGTACAAAGAAAGTAAGCAGGGCTTCATCTTTTTCATGTCAAATGTCGTGGTTCTACCTATGATAAGTCGCTTTAACTCCGAAACCGCGAAAAAGGGGCAAGTTTTTAATTGCGTTTTTCAATACGGGAGATGAGGCGCCGCCACTGTGCGTAGTCAGCTTTTGTCAAAACGAAGTGTGCGAGCGGATACCCGTTTGCAGGAGGTGGTGTCTCCATTTCGGCAACATCTATTTCATCCAGCTCAAAAATACACTTTCCATCAGCATCGATGAAACACAGCATGATATATCTGGATGGGTCTATATCTACCTCTGTATCTGTTTGGCAGGGCTGCAGGCGGGCGATGAGTCCGCGCAATTCGCCCAGCTCCCCTTTAGTCAACTCAATTCGGTAATCCTCGTTTTCTTCGTAATCTTCTACATGCAATTGCACACTCTTGCATGTGGTGGCTGCGTGTTGTGCTTTTTGCAGGTATTCGGCGTTTCTCGCCAAGATAATCGTCGCGTTCGTTGCGCTGCATGCTGCCTCCTCCGCATGTAGACCGGCCATACAGCTCCAGAGGATTGCGAGTAGGATAGGTAGTTGCTTTTTCATGGCTTTGCTTGGTATTAAGATTTACGACGTCTCCGCGCAAGAAGTGCGGTCAATGAAAGCATGGCAAGCGTGGCAGTGCCCGGCTCGGGTATACTCAACTTCGGGGCCATAAATGCTTGTGCTTCCGACAGCAAAATACCTTGGAACGTTTGTTGCTCACCATTAATAAACGTTGTATATGAATCGGTGTAAACTGCCGCATCTCCGTCACATGCCGTTAAGTAGACGTACAGATTATCGCCGAAAATGACCTTTTGTTTTATTAGCGCGTGTTGCTGGTCGTCTGAATCTGTCAGATAAACATAAAAATCATCATTTATGAACTCATACCCCCACATAGTAATGGCGTGTCCGCCGACTGCACCTATTACTCTTAAGGTTGTACCATAGTTGTTATCGATGTAGCCGGTCAACGCGTCTGTGACCTCTACCTTTGTAAAATAATCATTGAACGTGTATGATGTAAACAAGGAGGAGGTAACCCCATCATCATTCATCCGCAATCCCAAATCGGCATAGTACCCGCCGGAGTCCTGGTTTGTCAAATTGCCTCCGAAATCGGGAACATATCCGCCGTTAAAATACCAGTTATATACCTGCTTGACAGTGCCCGGGGTATTACCCCAATTCGCTGCTACATCTTTAAAAATAGCCAGTTGTTGTACGTGCAGCGTATCATCAAAATATTGATACACTCCCGTATTGGGGTTCAATGCTCTGTACACTGTAGCCGTATTAGAGGCTCCGTTTGGGGCTGCTGATGGCAGTAAACTTGCATCTTGGCGATCCTGCCACCATTGCAAAATATTAGAGGCTGAGTGAGCCCAGCACATGGAGTTGTCGTCAGGAAAGCTGTTGGTATAATAGGTAGTTGGTTTTGCAACCCAATTCCAATTATGTTTTTTGTTGCAATCATACCACCCCCCGTCTAATGTTACCCCTTCAACAAATACGGGTTGCGCTTGAGTTGTCATGTTTAGCACAAAAATACCGAACAAAACTTTAGAAGTTAACCTCATGCTTTGATGGTACATATTTTGGCACTGCGTCAAAAAAGTCGCGGAATGACGGACTGAGGCGCGCCAACCATCAAGAGTTGTGGTAATATGTGGTTGGAATGAACATTATACCAGCTCTTGAAATGAAAGGCTGGCGCACC
>SUVK01000049.1 GCA_015062055.1 Akkermansiaceae bacterium | reverse complement strand
AGCATAATAATGCTATAACTGCAAGAAAACTCGATTTTTACGATAAGCTTTTCAGTGTAAATTTAGAGTAAATTTCGGATACCTGAATCTCGAGGATGTATGACACAACTCAAATGCGTTTGCCCTGAATACTTTTTTAATCCTCAGGGCCAAGTTTGAAACAGAGATAAATAACTTTTGTCAAAAAAAAGAGCAAGGAAGCGAACCAACGTCACCTCCTTGCTCTTGAAAAAGAACATTATTAATAACTGCGAGCCCAGAGCACACGGCGGGTGGTGGGGCGCCCGGTCAGAATGCAGGGAGCCTCGGGTCCTACCCCCATCTCGCCGTGCGGAATGCAGCGAATGGAGATACGCAGGCTCTTGCCCAGCTCTTCTTCCTCCTCGGGGGAGCCATCCCAAGGGCAAAGCAACCAGTCGGCATCGGTACCGGCAGCAAAGTTCGCTTTAAGGTCTTCTAAGCTATCACAGGGGCGAATATGGCTGTCACGGAAGCGGAGTTGACGCTGCAACAAGCTGTTTTGCACCTCATCGAGCAAGGCAACGGCATTGTTCACGAACTCTTCTTCAGAGATAAAGCTCTTTTCATTGGTAGCTTGGTCGCGGCGGGCAAGGCAAATGGAGCCTTTTTCCAAATCGCGCGGGCCAATTTCGACACGTAAAGGCACCCCCTTCTTAATCCACTCCCATTTCTTGGTACCACCATTCAAATCGCGGGTATCAACCTGCACACGCAGGGGGAGACCATGGTAGCTCTTGGAGGCCAATTTGTCGGCCAATGCTTGGCAATGGTCCAGAATAGCCTGCTTAGTATCGGCCTTGGGTGTTACGGGGATGATGACAATCTGCTTGGGAGCCACACGCGGCGGGCATACAAGCCCATCGTCGTCGGAGTGTGCCATAATGAGCGTACCAATCATGCGGGTAGATACACCCCATGAGGTGGTCCAAGCATACTGGCGCTCGTTGTTACGCCCGGCAAAGGAAATATTCTGCGCCTTGGCAAAGTTTTGGCCGAGGAAGTGCGAAGTACCGGCTTGAATAGCCTTGCGATCTTGCACCATGGCCTCTACGGTAAAGGTGCGCACGGCACCGGGGAAACGCTCATGAGCGGTTTTTTCACCGGGTATGGAGGGTACGGCGAGCACATCGCGCTGGAAATCCTCATACACCTTGTGCATCACAGCAGTTTCCTCCTCGGCCTCTTCACGGGTTTCGTGGGCAGTGTGGCCCTCTTGCCACAAGAACTCAGCCGTGCGCAAGAAAATGCGGGGGCGCATTTCCCAACGCATCACATTGCACCACTGGTTCACTTTGAAGGGGAGGTCTCGGTAGCTCTCCAGCCAGCGGGAGAAAGCCGCGCCAATCACCGTCTCAGAGGTGGGGCGTATCACATACTTATCCGTCAACTCGCCGGAGGGAATCATCTTGGTCTTACCGGTTTCGGGGTCCTTCACAGCCTCCAAACGGTGGTGAGTAACCACGGCACATTCTGTAGCAAAGCCCTCGGCATGCTCGGCCTCTTTCTCAAGGTAAGAAACGGGAATAAGCATGGGGAAATAAGCATTGGTGTGCCCGGTGCGTTTAAACTCGGCATCCATCTGCTGTTGAATGAGCTCCCAAATAGCGTAGCCCCAGGGTTTAATAACCATACAACCGCGCACCTCAGAGTTTTCTGCGAGGTCGGCGGCCTTAATGACTTGCTGATACCACTCGGGGAAATCCTCCGCGCGCGTGGGTGAAATTGCGTTCTGTTGTGCCATACGAGGTGAGATTCTAATGAATTATGAAAAAAAGTCAATACCATACACATTCCGACCGCCAAAAATGTCAAAAAAGCGCCTTGATGCGGCTTCTAAGTCCCACTCTCATCAAGAACACAGGCAAACACACCTGCCTCAAAAGGCAGCAGGGATAAGCCGTTATTCCGGCGACACTTCACAACAGCCACCACGCAACGCCATGGCAAGCACAGCCATGGCGTTTTGCGGCTTTATTGTCTGTTTTATGCAGATTCACAGCCCACACCCCACCGGGGAGTAGCCCCTTTATCGAGCAAGAGCTTCACAATCTGCATCTGCCCGCCCTCAGTTGCAGCGTCTATCCCCGCGTTAGGGTCTACGCCACGCCACAGCAACATATTGACAATGGAGCGATGCCCGTGATAGGCAGCAGCAGCCATTCCCTTAACGTGGAGGACGCCTCTCTTAAGCAGAAGGTCCACCACAGCGACGTGGCCCCCGGCTGCAGCCGCAGCAAGGCCCTCGCTCGGTTCCGTACCAAGTGCCAGAAGCGTCTTGACACCCGGCATGCTACCCGCCCGAGCTGCAGCTGCCAACCCTTTTTTTGGGTCGGCTCCGTTCTTAACCAACAGCTTTATGGAAGGTTTACTGCCGGACACTACGGCAGCTGCAAGCCCGGCATCCGGGTCGGCACCGTTCTCAAGCAGAAGCTTGATGATAGCAGAGCTGCGAGCATACACGAGTGCCTTGCTCGCATCTGCGCCGTGCTTGAGCAGCAGTTTGATAATGGATTTGCGCCCCTTCTCCACAGCGGTGGCAAGCACCGAGTGAGGGTCAGCACCATGCTCCAACAACAAGCGCACGCACTTGGCACGGCCTCTATCAACCGCGAACAAGAGGCTGTCTGAGCCACTGTTATCTACAGCGCTCATATCTGCTCCGCTAAGCAGCAGCTGCTGCACACAGTCTGCGTGGCCGTTTCTAGCGGCGCGCATCAGGCTGGTTTCGGCATCGCAATCTGCCCGATTAACCTCGGCCCCCGCAGCCAACAACAGCTTCACGCACGCAATGTGCCCGTTGTTTACAGCGTACATCAGGCTGCTCCAAACGTCGGCATCCGCGGCATTTACATCTGCCCCGGCTGCCAGCAACAGCTTAACACAAGCCGCGTACCCCATACTTGAGGCATGGTAAAGTGCCGTAGCACCGTTGTCATCCGTCGCGTTGACATTTGCCCCGTTGGCAAGCGCCATACGCAACCGAGCCGTATCTCCGGCTTTCGCTGCAGCCAGCATCTTCTGCTCGGCCATGATGCAATCCTTCTGCATAGACTCCGACTCAGTTGTCGGAACAGACGTAGTTGTTTGCTTCATCGTTTCGTGCATAGAAAAGAACAGTCTCTATATATAGGTACACGCAAGTTGCGTTTTGAAATTCATTTTATTGAAAAACGAACACTTTATAAAAATACAGTCATTTTTCACCCTGATTTTTTCTGTGTCATACTTCAAAAAAGTGTAAAAATCGCACTTTGCGCAGTATTTTGCATAATTGAGTTCTAACTTTTCCTAAGTAAAATTCATTTTGTTGAAAAAAGGATGACTTATGTATTAGAACAGGTATTTAGTCAAAGGGTAAAATGATACCGGATGTACGGTGGGTATAGTGAATCACGGGCTCATCCAAACGAATGGGGTAGCGAGGGAGAGCGCATTGAAGGCAACAGCTTTGTGTAATGGCGAGGATTTGCGGCGCGCACGGCGGCAAGCCAAGAGCGATCCAAGCAGTCAATTCCTTTCCACGCCCCCAGCAAAGCACCGGTGATGGCGGCGTTGGTATCGGTATCTCCACCGGCAGAGACTACGTCTATCATCGCTTCACGGAAGGAGGTCGCGTAAAGCATTTGATGAAAAACACCTTGCAACGCAACGCGTAAACAACCGATGTGCTCGCCATCGTAATCGGGGGGGAAACATCGATGTAAAATGTCACAATAAAGCGCACGGCTCAATTTCTTCTTCAGAATAAAGAACTTTGCAGATTGAAAAATTTCTTGCGCCGTAATACCGGGTTGCATGGCGGTAAGCATAGTATGCACAAACAACACATTGGCATCGCCACAAAGGGGGTGCGGGTGAGTAATGGCGGCATCCTCCCGCGCAGCGGTTTCCCAATCAAAATCGGGGTGAGAAGCCGCCCATAAAGCAATAGGCATCACACGCTTTAGGGCACCGTTTCCTTTAGATTCGGGGTGAGGGTTGCCGGTAAGGGCATCGTATATAACCACGTCGACATCAGGAGGGTCGGTAGCCAGCCACTCGCGATAACGAGCCAAGGCGGCATCGCGGCTCCAGCCGTTGGCATCTTGTAGGGCAAGATGCAGGCAATAGGCCATTTGCGTATCGTCCGTCACCTCGCCGGGGCGGCGATCCGTGTAAATACCAAAGCCCGGTACCATGTCTTGTATGCCATCGGGATATTTAACCATAATATCATCATGATGGCAGAACTCGGCGGGGGCACCCAAGGCATCTCCAATCATCAACCCGGCCCAAGCGGCGGCCATCTTCTTTTTAATGTATGAGTCAGTATGTGCGGTCATAAAAATAGGGATAAAAATTACAAGTCTCTATATATAGTAGAGTTCTAATTTTTCTTTAGTAAACATATTTTATTGAAAAATGAGCGACTTACACATATTCTCATCGATGATAACCCCTTTTTCACGACTTCGTTTTTTGTGTCATACATGCAAATAACACCAAAAATATACCTATTGACCCGCTCGGAGTTATGTGATAGCATGGAGATATGAAGATACACCGCAGTGTCGGCACATTGATAGGAGGCACTCCGCTGATGGAGCCCGTGAATTATAAAAAGAAACACGGTCTCTTGGCGCATTTGCTGTGCAAGTTGGAGTATTTAAACCCCACGGGATCTGTTAAAGACAGGGCTGCCAAGTATATTATAGAGGCGGCTGAGGCGGCCGGACGTTTGCAAGCGGGCGGCACCATTATTGAGCCCACCAGCGGTAACACGGGCATTGGTTTGGCAGCATTGGCTGCAGCACGAGGCTACCGTGCCATCATGGTAATGCCCGATACCATGAGCGCCGAGAGGCGTAACATCCTCAAAGCCTATGGTGCAGAGGTGGTGCTTACGCCGGGGGCTGAGGGCATGAAAGGCAGCATTGCCAAGGCCGAGGAGCTGCAACGCAGCATACCCGGTGCCATCATTGCCGGGCAATTTGACAACCCCGCCAATGCAGCTGCCCACTATGCTACCACCGGGCCGGAGATTTGGGCTGATACGGAAGGAATGGTCGATATTCTGGTAGCAGGCGTGGGTACCGGAGGCACGCTGACAGGTACGGCAAAGTACCTGAAAGAGCTTAACCCTCAGTTACATGTGGTAGCGGTAGAGCCTGCGGCCTCACCCCTGCTGAGCGGTGGCGCAGCAGGCCCGCATGCCATCCAGGGGATAGGAGCAAATTTTGTACCAGCCGTGCTGGACCGCACTTTGATAGACGAGGTGATTACCGTTGACAATGAAGTCCCCTTCTCCACCGCCAAAGAGCTGGGCACCGGGGATGGCGTGTTGGTGGGCATATCCTCGGGCGCAGCGTTATGGGCAGCCACACAGGTGGCCAAGCGTACCGAAAATGAGGGCAAAAACATAGTTGTCATTTTACCCGACTCCGCAGACCGTTATTACTCCACCCCCTTATTCGGATGAAACCGCAAATCAATTATCATTTATACCTTGTAACAGATGAGGTAGAGCGCTGCCGATACGGCTTGCTTGAAACCGTCAAACGCGCCGTAGAAGGCGGTGTTACGCTGGTGCAATACCGCTCCGAAAAGCTGAGTCATGAGGAGCAGAAAGCCCAAGTATTGCCCTTGCAAGCCTACCTGCGCAGCGTGGGCGTACCTCTCATTATCAATGACAATGTGCAACTGGCGGTAGAGATTGATGCCGAGGGAATTCACATAGGGCAAGATGACATGCCCGTGGCCGAGGCCCGGGCCCTGATTGGCCCAAACAAGATACTGGGACTTACCGTAACAACGGCAGAACAAATGGCCAAGGTAGATATCACCAAGGTAGACAACATCGGCTGCGGCCCGGTGTTCCCCACCATCACCAAGGACGACGCGCCACCCCCCATGGGCGTAGAGGGCTGGGCCGAGCTGGCACGCCTGAGTCCCCTGCCCATTGTGGCCATCGGCGGGCTTAATCAAGAGCGCACCGCCGCCATACGAGCCACGGGGTTGGCTGCGGGCGTGGCGGTGGTGTCTGCCATTTGTGCAGCAGAAGATCCCACTCAAGCAGCAAGAGACTTGTTATGAACCCACTCAACCAAACCGCAGCAGCGGTATTGCAACGCCTGCGTGAGCGCAAACCGCTTATTCTGAACTTGACCAACAACGTGGTACAAAGTATAACCGCCAACATGCTGCTGGCCGTGGGTGGCGTGCCGGTTATGCTGACGCATAGTGAGGAAATACGAGACCTGCTGCATACTTGCGCCAACGGTATGTTGGTAAATGTAGGCACGTTGAATGAACAGCAAGCGGCCACCATGAAAACCGCCGTACAAGATGCCACAGAGGCAGGCATACCCTGGGTACTGGACCCTGTGGCTGTGGGCTTGCTCAAGTTCCGCACCCGAATATGCAATGAACTGCTGAACACCCCGCCTGCCATGATACGCGGCAATGCGTCAGAGATTATAGCTTTGGCTGGCGCACAAGGTGCATTGTGCCGTGGTGTTGAAAGTGCTGCAGATAGTGCTACAGCATTGCCCGCAGCCAAAGCATTGACACACAAAACAGGAGCAGTCGTGCTGGTAACGGGTGAAACCGACTACATTACCGACGGCACCCGCACCATCACCTGCACCAACGGGCATGAAATTATGACACGCGTTACCGGCGTAGGCTGCGCCATGGGCGGGCTCTGCGCTGCATGCTTGGCTGTAGCAGATTCGGCCACAGATGCAGCAGTAGCCACAGCTGCCATACTGGGACTGGCCGGGGAAAAAGCAGCCGCCCGACACCCCCACCCCGGCACATTTGCTGCAGCTTTGTTGGATGAGCTGGACAAACTCACCCCTCAAGACGTGCAAAATGATGCAGGATTATCAGAACTACCTTGACGCTAACGCATAATTCTGATAGACTGAAGCGGTATGAGAGTGGTAGAAGCCAGAATCGAAATTCCCATGGGGAGCCGCAATAAATACGAGGTAGATGAGCGTACCGGGCGCATCAAGCTTGACCGCGTGCTGTACTCCTCCGTCTATTATCCCGCAGAATACGGATTCATTGAACACACCAGGTATCTGGATGGCGACCCGCTGGATATTCTGGTATTCACCTCGGCCCCCACCTTCCCCGGATGCTACGTAGACTGTCGCATTATCGGAGGCATGGATATGATTGACTGTGGAGAGCCGGATGTTAAGATACTGGCCGTCAATGTGGGAGACCCTCGCTACGACCACATCAACTCGTTGGAGGACTTGGCCCCGCACTACTTGCAAGAAATTCAAAACTTCTTCCGCACCTACAAAACATTGCAGAACAAAGTAACTGAGGTTGGCGAGTTTTTCGGCGTAGAACGTGCTTGTACCATTTTGGATGAATCATTCATCCGTTTCGCGGAAGGATTGAGACCGTAATATCATCAACAATCATGATTCGGATAAAAGTAATACAAAAGGACTTATCCGCAGATAAGCCGTGCAGCATCGAGCGCGATGATTGCCTTTTTATCTACGACGTCAACTGCACTCAATACGATTGGTTGATGGTCTATGACGAAGTTCCGAAATGCGCCGGAACCATCAAAAACGAGACGGAACCGCTTGCCTGCCCGAGAGAGCGCACCATCTTAGTTACCTCCGAACCTCCCAGCATTAAAATATACCCCAAGTGCTATACATCTCAGTTC
Source organism: Akkermansiaceae bacterium (assembly GCA_015062055.1). Lineage (GTDB taxonomy): Bacteria > Verrucomicrobiota > Verrucomicrobiia > Verrucomicrobiales > Akkermansiaceae > Akkermansia. Next base: position 8,725 of record SUVK01000049.1, on the reverse strand, counting down.
GGGTTTGTCTTAACAACACACACACCGCAACAATTACCCCACCCCCACCACCAATACGGCGAGGGGTGTCTCTACTGGTGTGCCGGTATCCCCGCTGAAGAAGCCTTCAGCATGCCGGAATACCCCAAGAGCAAAGATATTGCCACCATTTGCTCGGCAAAACAACAAACACATACCCTGCACCAACGTCGCTACAATCTCATCAAGTATCTTGCAAGCAAAATACCCGAGCTTGAGTGGTATGGGTGGGGCGTGAAAAAGCTCGATAAAAAATACGATGCTCAAAATGATTATCGCTACACCATAGCCATCGAAAACTATGTAGCCCCCTACCACTGGACGGATAAATTCTCCGACCCGCTGCTCAGCCTGTGTCTTGCCTTCTACGTGGGCGACCCTCATTTGGAAGAGATATTCCCGGCAGAAAGTTTTATTCGTATACCGTTAGAAGACCACGAGAAGGCCTACCGCATTATCCGCGAGGCCATAGATAATAATGAGTACGAAAAACGCTTGCCCGCGATACGCGAGGCACGCCGTCGCTTGATTGAGCAATACAACGTATATAACACGGTGGCGGCATTGATTAAGAAAAACCACGATAAGACACCATCCACCATGCCCGATAAGCCATTCTTATTGAAAGGCAGGCATAAATTGCGCCGCAATTTCTTCAATATGCTCACAGAGGGTTGGCAACTGATGAAGTACAAGCTTGGGTTCACCAAATACCATTAACAATTAGAACGGCACCGATTGATACGGTGCCGTTGTTTTGAATCAGACAAAAAGCCTCGGCAAGTAGCGGTAAGCTTGCAGGATTGCGTGTGATTTACTTGACAAAAACACAGTAACATGGTAGGCTCTCGGCATGTCAAATCAGGATTTGATTCAAGAGATACAGCGTCTTAAACAAGAACGCAATGCCGTTATTCTTGCACACAGCTACCAGCGCCCCGAAATACAGGATTTAGCCGACTTTGTGGGCGACTCCTTAGCCTTGGCCCGCAAAGCTCAAGAGGCAGAGTGCGATGTGATTGTATTCTGTGGCGTACATTTTATGGCCGAAACCGCCTGTATTCTTAACCCCACACGCACGGTGCTGTTGCCGGATGAAGAGGCGGCCTGTTCTCTTGAAGAATCTTGCCCGGCAGATGAACTTGCCGCGTTCCTTGAGGCGAATAAAGACAAAAATTATTACGTTGTGGCCTACATTAACTGCTCCATAGGCGTTAAGGCTTTGGCAGATGTTATTGTAACCAGTGGTAATTCTCAACGCATTATTGAAACAGCCCCTGCCGACCGCCCCATTCTGTTCGTACCCGACCGCAACTTAGGTGCTTGGACAGCCCGCAAAGTTGGCCGAGAAATGACCCTGTGGAATGGAGCCTGCCACGTGCACGAGCGATTTACGCGTGACCGCGTGCTCGAGATGCGCGCCCAATATCCCGATGCAGAGGTAGTTTGCCACCCCGAGTGCCAAGAGCCCATTCGTTTGTTGGCAGACCACATATGCTCTACAGAAAAAATGATACCATACTGCCGCGACAGCAAAGCTGCCCGCTTCATCATTGTAACGGAAAGCGGTATCTTACACCGATTACGCAAACTGGTACCGGGTAAAGAGTTCATAGGCATGGGGGTCGAACAATGCTCATGCAACGAGTGCGAGTACATGAAACTCAACACGTTGGAAAAGCTGCGCAACTGTCTGCGAGATATGACACCCGAGGTCCGCATAGAGGAGCCCCTGCGCAGCCGTGCAGAAAAGCCGCTGCAACGCATGCTCGAGCTTTCCCTTTAATCCGTTATGTCCATATGAAAATAGCCCCGTATATCTTGTCACACGGCAACTGGGTTTCCATGGCAGAGTTCATGGACCTTGCCTTGTATGATGAAGAGGCGGGCTACTACAGCAGCAATATACCGGGAATCGGGTTTCGGGGCGATTTTTCGACATCTGCCACCATGAGCAATTTGCCGGCTCGTCGCATCATAAACTTGTGGAGAGAAAGCAGTAAGATATGTGGGCGAAAACTGCCTATCATCGAGATTGGCGGGGGTAGTGGCGATATGGCTATGGCTATACGCCGAGAGTTTTCTCTGTGGGAAAAAATGTTTGCCCGCTATATCATGGTAGACCGCTCCTCTTCTCTGCGCAAATTGCAGCGATTGGTGGCAGGCAGTGCGGTTAGCATTTGCGATACCGTTGAAAAGGCTCTCAAAAAAGTAAACGGATGTGCCTTTATCTTCAGCAATGAGCTGCCCGATGCTTTCCCGGCCCGACAATTCGTTTTTCAAAACGGGGAGTGGTGGGAACTGGGCTTGGCCGTTGTAGACGGGCAAGTAATTCGCCAAGCAGATAAACAACCGCTACCGGCCTCTACCGCTTTCAAACACTGGGCAAAAGAAGGACAAGTAATCGAGGTGCACGATAGCTACCACAAATGGTATGCCGAATGGCAAAAATACTGGAAAGCCGGCACCATGCTCACCATTGATTATGGTCAAACGGTCGATAAACTATATTATCGACGTCCGGCCGGCTCGTTACGAGGTTATAAAGCGCACACACTTTTATCGGCAGATGAACTACCTTCTATGGCGGGCATGTGCGATATAACGGCCGACGTCAATTTTACGGACCTTATCAACCTGGTGCAAGGTTGCGAGGGAGATACCGTGCAATATTTGAGCCAACGGGACTTTTTGCTGCCCATGGCCGACCTCTCCAAGCCCGAAGAAAAGCATTTGGTACAAGAAGGAGGTGCCGGTACCTACTTCAACGTGCTCATTCAACGCCGTTTTAACAACTGACAGCCATGCAAGAGCTACTGGTCAATGGGGCTCCGTTCTGCTACGAAAATGCACCGAAAAGCGGGATTGAGGCAGATTTAGCAAATTTTCTTGCAGATTGGTTCTCACCCGCCGACACGATTGAGCTGCAAACCTCGGGCTCTACAGGCACACCCAAAACAATCAGAGTGCGCAAAGAGTACATGCGCAACAGTGCCGAAGCAACATGTCGATTCTTCGGGCTACATGATGGTGCCAAGGCCCTGCTTTGCCTGCCACTGCGCTATATTGCCGGCAAAATGATGGTAGTGCGAGCCCTTGTCGGCAAGCTGAATCTGATAACGACAGAGCCCACCTCTACCCCGTTTACCCATACGCACGGGCCGATAGACTTTGCAGCCCTGGTTCCCATGCAGGCAAAAACCACGCTCCGCCAACAAAACGGGCGAGCCCAACTGGCACAAGCCCGCACCATCTTGCTGGGGGGTGGCTTCATAGAACCGCTGCTCGAAGATGAGCTTCAAACCTGTCAAACAGATGTTTACGCCTCTTACGGCATGACCGAAACCCTCAGTCACATAGCCCTGCGCAAAGTAAACGGCACGGGGCGCAGCCCCTACTACTCGCCGTTAGCAGGAGTAAAAATAGGAATAAGCGCATTGGGCACACTCACCATATCGGCTCCTCATATTGGCGTCGATTATCTGGAGACCAACGACTTAGCTGAGATATTCCCCAATGATCAATTTCGTATTCTCGGCAGAATTGACAGCGTTATCAACAGCGGTGGCATCAAAATACAGGCCGAAAGCGTGGAGCAAGCCCTTGCTTCGGTTGCCGGGGTGCAGGTATTAGTTGTGCCAATACCGCATCCTATTCTGGGTCAAGCGGTAGGATTGCTGTGGGAGGGTTCGCCCCATAAGGAAAAAGAACTGCAACAAGCCATTGACGGATTGCCTAAATATCACCGTCCCCATCTAACACGCAACGTCATGCTTCCGCGCACCGCTACCGGCAAAATCAATCGAGCCGAAGCAGCAAAGCTTCTCAAGTAATGCGCATTGCTATTGGCTTTAACTACAAGAAACAGCACATGTCCCCTCTCTTTACAGCATTCAACTCACCACATTTCACCCGCAAAAAATCAACTTTGCATCACCTCCCCATGTGGGGAAAATTGTATGCGCGCTATAATGACTTTTACACCCAAGTGAACATAGCAGAAAACTTTGCGGGCTATACAAAAACACATTCGGACGGAGGTGGCATGCTCATCGCTGCACAAGCACATACAGATTATTACTTTGTCGGCGATTTACACGGAAATTTTGAAATACTGGTAAGCATCATATGCCACGCTTGCGAAAACTCGACGCACCCTCACCTCATCATACTGGGAGACGCCATAGACCGTGGCACCGACGATTTTGCACTTTTGGCCTTAATCCAAGATTGCCTTATGGGGGCACACCAAGAGGATTTTACTCTGAGCTACATATGCGGCAATCACGATTTTGCCTTGGATGTTAAGCCCGGGGGCTTTTTCTACTCGGCGGTTACCCCGGCAGATACAGCAAACCACCTCAATGAACTCAGCAAAAGAGGCCGAGCATCTCAAGCACTTATACTGGGCAAAGCGATTATAGAATTAGCTCGCACCTCTCCGTACATGGGCGAATTGACGTGGTGCGATAACGAGCCGACATGCCTCATCTTTGCTCATGCCTGCCCGCCACATACCGATACTCAAACCGAATTGCAACAGTTATTCGAGGGGCAGAAAAAAGAAAACATCTTTGAAAACCTGCCTGAGGAGCTATTGTATCCCTGTCGCGATGACTTTTTGCGGGGCTTGTTTCGCCCTCAACAAACAACAGTGGAGGCTAATCGCGGATTCCAGCCCACGGCACAAGGAACCGACGATATAGCCTCGTATTTTGCGTTGCACCGGGCATTGACGGGCAGACGCGTAGCCGGCATGGTGCGTGGACATGACCATGTTAAACAAGGTTTTCGACATACCCCCTTGAGCAACGGCTTTATATGTACCCTCAACGCCTTAGGCTCTGGCAACACCACGGTTGCCGCATTTAACAGCCAACAAGGGTTGTCATTCTTCCGCCTCGAAGAGGGTATGTAAATTCAACGTCGGTAATGTTTATCGCCGCGATGCTCTTTGCGGTCATCACGGTTTTTATTTCTATCTTGACGGTGTTCATAACGACGGTCATCTCTGGCTTCGCGTCGTTCTTCACGCTGTTCGCGGCGTTTTTCGCGGGCTCGTTGTTCGCCGTAATCGCGACCGGCATCAAGAATTGTCTCCAAGGCAGAGCGCCCGGAGGAATCTGCAGCAGATGCAACGCCAACACTCAATATCAATATGGGTATCAATGTTTTTTTCATAGCTCTTATCAGGAGGCCTATTTACACCTCCTGAAACCATAGACACCGTGGTGCTGCCGGTGGTTCAGTAACAGATAAACTTCGGGACATCTAAATTATTCAAACTTCCCGAAAATGCTTTTCTCTTTAACCTCCTGTGGCAAATCTTTGTAATGGTTTTTATGTTTAAGACCATTCATTAGTTGAATAGCTTCCCACCCAGGCTCCTCATCCTGCAACTCTATTTTTTTGTCTTCCGACTCCAAATAACGACGCAACTTTTTGTTTAAGGTCGCATTGAGGGCCAGCAAAAACAAACTTACGAGCCCCCCGAGCATCAAAATTCCGGACCACGGAGTCTCCACAAAAAAACTCCCCACCGTGCATACCACCATAAGAAGAAACAACAGCTCTTGTACGAAACCGAAACGGGGCTCCCGCTTGGTATGCCGAAGCGACTTTTCACGCCTCTTTTTAACGAGCCTCTTCTTATTTTTACGTTTATAAATAGGGTTCATTTAGCGGATAGGGCGTTTGCGGTGTATGATGCGACTGCGATTAATAGAAGTTTGTGGGTTGGCAAACACACCGCGCAACTGCCTTTTACGGCTCTCTTTTACCTTGGGAGACAGGCGCAAATCCGCATCTATCATCTGGTACCCAATCTCAGCGGCAGCATACACATCTTCAGGGGTCTCCACAGAGCATATCATCAGCTTATATTTCAGCTCCAACAGTTGTCGTTTATTTTGAGGCACGGCCTCAAATAAAGCGGCATTTACAATATCCAGCGCAACAGCATCCGTAGGGGCGGCATCTGCTGCATGTTTGCACGCCTGAAACCGGCTCTCGGCATCTGCAGCCGCCTTAAGCCCGCTGCGGTCTTGTTTATCAATGGCGGCAATCTCCGCCTGCAAGCCCAAGTTCAATTCATATAAATCCTCAGGTATAAGAGACCAAGCCTGCAACATCGCCTCCAACCTTGCCTCCCCCTCTAAACTATCTGCAGCCATCAATAGAGTGTTAGCCCGTACCCCCTTTTCCAAAACTTGGCGCACGGCTGCCGGATCCGCTACATAACCGAACAAACCGCCAAGCGGCCTGCCAACAGAATCCAGCACCAACAGCGTCGGGAAACCATCTATGGCATATTTTGTGCAAAGCATTTGATTTTGCGCCAGCTGTTCTCGGCTGAATTGAGGGTTATTCGGCACATCCACCTCCAGCAACACAAAATGCTCCCCTGCCCATGCTGCAAAAGCGGGATTATCCAACACCTCTGCCCGCAAGCGCATACAATAGCCGCACCAATCCGAGCCGGTAAAATCAACCAGCACTGCCTTGCCCTGCTTTTCTGCCTGAGCCAGAGCGGCTTCATAATCCGTACCCCAATCTGCAGCATGCACGGCAGCTGACATTAACACCACGGCAGGCATCAAAAATAAGTTTTTCATTTTTGTGATATTCACACTCACCATTTTACAAACAATCACGCACACCGCAAGCTTATTTCTCTGCAGTTCTGCGTTTTTCTATGAAAAAGAGCGTATAATTCAACAAAACCCCGGGCAAATAAAAACAAATAATACCACCCCAGCTTAGCCAAAACAGTCCCAAGGCGAATGCGAATTCATCCATAGAATCAGGGGTAGAATTCCATCCGGCACAACAGGTATAAATTGTCATCAGCAGCGGTAATAACAACCCTACCAGCTGCAACAAAGACCCGCGCTTCGTATGCGTAGGTATCAACAATATGCCGAATACCGGCAAGACTATCCAAAGATACGCAAAAAGATAATCACACAACTCCGCAAAAATTGAAATTTCCGCGCCGGAGGGATAATACCTCGTGTGCGCCATCATGCCCGCAAAAGACAAAGATGCACCTATGAACAGGCATTTACGAATAAAACCTCGCCGAGCACACACACAAGAAGGCCTCATTATTGGCCCCGAAGTGTCACACAGCTTATCTGATTCTATTTTTGGGGCAGGCATGTTCAATTAGCGCAAGGTTGTAATTGTAAATCCAACGTTTGTTGAAAAGGCCCCGGATTCTTCAAGTACTGATGCGGCTCTACGTCTTGCAACATTGATATATTGTCGCTCACTATATGCATGGCAAATGAGGAATCAGCATGGCGATGTACCTCAATGACAGCATCCCACTCACTCTCATTCGAAACGCCGTAATCGAATATTGTTTTGATTCCTCCTTTGATGAGTTGCTGTTGATAATGCCCCGAATACTTAATAAGAGATAAACGCAAGCGTAACGTATAAGGCTTATCCACCCACTCGGCATTACAAGCTTCTAACGTCCATCGGCACACTTTATCGCCGTTACCCCCGGGCAATCGGACATCACCCGTAGGTTCAATCCGCACCTTGGTAATCCGATTACCTTGCCTTGTCTCTTCAATTAACAATGGAATCCGCCCCAACTCTTGATTCACCCAATTAACATCCATCAATTTAACGCCCATAGAATACACCATGGGACGATTGGGGAGAATCGTATCTTTATGAGACGAAACAGATGTACACGATACCGTGGTAGTGATACATGCCCCGAAACTAAAAATAGCGAAAAGGCGTTTCATAAATGTAGCGGTGTTTCTGCGCCTGAATTGTAACAGAACAGCCTCAAAGTTTCAATCAATAATGTTTTAAGGAGCAGAAAAATCAAAAAAACGGATGAAATATGATAGTCAGCGAGTGCGCAAGTCGCGATAGTGTCGCCGCCACTCGACAGAGCAATAAAGCCCCCATACCTATGCAAAGCATTGGCATGGGAAAATGTTATTTTTACGGACAGGTAAAGTCAGCGTCTGTGTTGTTTAGAATCTCGGCCGTCGCAGCGATTATCATGATGTTTATCTTTGTAATGATGACGTTGATAACGGCGGTCCTCTCGCGCATCGCGTCTCTCTTCACGTTGTTCTCTGAGTTTTTCACGTGCGCGTTGTTCGCTATAATCACGCCCGGCATCCAAAATAGTCTCCAAAGGAGAGCGATTACCGGACTCTGCCGCAGAAACTGCACAGGCACACCATATTATCGTCGGTATCAACAATTGTTCATAGCATTAAAACGAGGGTATCCCTATCTCTTACCACATATGACACTGCACGTCTGAGCGTGATTCAAAAACAACTAAGCGCACAATACCCCGTATTCGGCAGGGAGACTCGCAGGCACTTTGCATCTATTTATGCAGCCATTCTTCTCATACAGCGCAGCTGTTCTTCACCGATGGCGACAGCTATTCTTCATGGGCCGCCGTTAGGTGGCTTCTTTATTACGCCGCAGGCGTTCTTCACTAGGCGCGATAGCGCATTCTTCATGAGCCGCCGCAGGTGGCTTCTTCATTACGCTGCAGGCGTTCTTCACTATGCGCGATAGCGCATTCTTCATGACGAGCGCAAGCGAGTCGATAAAGGGGGGATTTATAAAGAGAGTGTGGGGAGTTTTGATAGCTGACGTTTTTATACTCGCTGCGCGAGTAGTGAAGAAGCCGCCAACGGCGGCTAATGAAGAATGC